>NZ_JASATP010000202.1:0-203 GCF_038440375.1 Bacillus sp. OTU530 | reverse complement strand
AAAAATAAATCTGTATAATCTGATAAAAAGATAAAAGGGCGATTGATGGGAATCGAACCCACGAATGTTGGAGCCACAATCCAATGCGTTAACCACTTCGCCACAACCGCCATCATCACTGGTGCCGGCTAGAGGACTTGAACCCCCAACCTACTGATTACAAGTCAGTTGCTCTACCAATTGAGCTAAGCAGGCAGATATGG
>NZ_JASATP010000201.1:0-210 GCF_038440375.1 Bacillus sp. OTU530 | reverse complement strand
TGATGGCATACCCGGGGAACTGAAACATCTAAGTACCCGGAGGAAGAGAAAGCAAACGCGATTTCCTGAGTAGCGGCGAGCGAAACGGAACATAGCCCAAACCAAGAGGCTTGCCTCTTGGGGTTGTAGGACGCTCTATACGGAGTTACAAAGGAGCGAAGTAGATGAAGCGGTCTGGAAAGGCCCGCGATACAAGGTAACAGCCCTGTA
>NZ_JASATP010000200.1:0-210 GCF_038440375.1 Bacillus sp. OTU530 | reverse complement strand
GATTCCGGAATGATAGAGTATAAGAATAGAAATGTGACGTGGAAAGATACTTTAGAAGCGAAATTGAATGGAATTAGTGTGGTCCATCAGGAATTGAAGTTATCTCCTAACTTATCCATTGCTGAAAACATTTTTATGGGAACCGTTTTACCAAAAAATAAATTTGGTATGGTGAAATGGACAGAAGTATATGAGAAAGCGGCAGTTGTT
>NZ_JASATP010000199.1:0-211 GCF_038440375.1 Bacillus sp. OTU530 | reverse complement strand
TTTCTTCCTATATTTATATCGGAGGGGTAGCGAAGTGGCTAAACGCGGCGGACTGTAAATCCGCTCCCTCAGGGTTCGGCGGTTCGAATCCGTCCCCCTCCACCACTTTATTTGAATATAATGTTTGAAACTTGTTTATTATATGTACAAGGAATGGGCTATGTAACAGTGCCTGTTTTTATTGTGTTGAAATAAATTGAAGTTTCACCAA
>NZ_JASATP010000198.1:0-214 GCF_038440375.1 Bacillus sp. OTU530 | reverse complement strand
ATTGAACTACCCCCACCTACTCGCTAATGCTCCTTGAGGTGGGGGATTCTGTATTTTCTTCCTAGGAAGCGAAATACAGAGCCGTTCAACAGGCTTCTCATAGGACAAATAGGGAGAGCTCACACTTCCTTGTACGTGACAAAGCCAACGAGGTGACCTTGTCTCACACAAGTAGTGATAGTTGCTTCTCTTTTTTCACCCTATACGTGTTGCA
>NZ_JASATP010000197.1:0-216 GCF_038440375.1 Bacillus sp. OTU530 | reverse complement strand
GGGCTCGCGCAACTCTTTCAAAAGAACATTTATCCATTTATGTATGGATTACTTCCGATTATCTACATCATCGCCATGACTCCCAAAAGCATCAATGAAGTATTTAAATTAGGAGACATGATGGGCAATTTTGCGTTGTTTTTATTTGGGTTACAACCATTGCTACTTCTGCTTGTCTTAAGATTGAAAAAGAGGAAGCATGAAGTAAAGTCATAA
>NZ_JASATP010000196.1:0-219 GCF_038440375.1 Bacillus sp. OTU530 | reverse complement strand
GGGTGCACAATATGGAGTACTAGGAAGCGTGAAGCTCGGACAAAAGCTTGAAGTATCCAATGAACAAAACGGATTCTTCCAAATTAGCTATAATGGACAAACTGGCTATGTTGCAAAAGCATATCTTTCTGAAACACCGGTAGCAGCTGCAGCTCCTGCGGCGCCAACAACGCAAAGCCTTTATGTAGACACGGCTTCCTTAAACGTCCGTAGCGGAGC
>NZ_JASATP010000195.1:0-222 GCF_038440375.1 Bacillus sp. OTU530 | reverse complement strand
GGTAAATTATTTTCCTAAGCTAGGAAGTTCGCAGCTTTTCCTTCCCTCTCTGAAAACCGTAAAAATAATTCATGTCCTTTTCATCGCATTTTTTATTTTTTTTAAAACAAATAAAAACGCACTCATCCCTCAGCAAGGGACGAGTGCGTTATACCCGTGGTTCCACCCAATTTCCCATAAGTTAAAAAGATAACTGATGGCTTTGGTGCTGTAACGTAGCAT
>NZ_JASATP010000194.1:0-229 GCF_038440375.1 Bacillus sp. OTU530 | reverse complement strand
CTATGGTGGGCCTAAATGGACTTGAACCATCGACCTCACGCTTATCAGGCGTGCGCTCTAACCAGCTGAGCTATAGGCCCATAATATATGAATGGAGCGGGTGATGGGAATCGAACCCACGCTATCAGCTTGGAAGGCTGAAGTTCTACCATTAAACTACACCCGCAACATAAGAGGCATGAAGGAATTGAATCCGTGATCTCCTGCGTGACAGGTATGTTTGCCGCTA
>NZ_JASATP010000193.1:0-231 GCF_038440375.1 Bacillus sp. OTU530 | reverse complement strand
TTGAAAGAAGCAGATTCTACTGCTTTGCAAAACTCTCTACAAGATTTAGGGGAATCCTTTAAACAATACTACCAAAGGAAGAAAGGGAAACCCAAGTTTAAAAGTAAGAAAAATGAGGTGCATTCCTATACATCCAAATGTAACTATAGTAAAAGTGGTCCAACGATTCGAATTGAAAAAGACCGTTTTATGAAAATCCCAAAGTTAGGGCTTGTTGAATTTGTTTCCACT
>NZ_JASATP010000192.1:0-231 GCF_038440375.1 Bacillus sp. OTU530 | reverse complement strand
CTGAAAGAAGCAGATTCTACTGCTTTGCAAAACTCTCTACAAGATTTAGGGGAATCCTTTAAACAATACTACCAAAAGAAGAAAGGGAAACCCAAGTTTAAAAGTAAGAAAAATGAGGTGCATTCCTATACATCCAAATGTAATTATAGTAAAAGTGGTCCAACGATTCGAATTGAAAAAGACCGTTTTATGAAAATTCCAAAGTTAGGGCTCGTTGAATTTGTTTCCACC
>NZ_JASATP010000191.1:0-244 GCF_038440375.1 Bacillus sp. OTU530 | reverse complement strand
ATTGCAGGAGCCGGGGTTGTCACGGTCGTCCAAGGCAGCGGGATAATTGTCGCGTCGACCCAAACAGACCAAAACGGCAGCTATCTGTTAACTGGCATTGCCCCTGGAAGCTATAACGTGGTCTTTTCGGCAGAGAATTTTACGAGCCAAACCGTGTCTGTGAATTTAACGGCAGGAGAAACGGAAATCATCAACCCAGTGTTAACCCCAAATCCGGCCACGATTAACGGAACGGTCCGAGATG
>NZ_JASATP010000190.1:0-248 GCF_038440375.1 Bacillus sp. OTU530 | reverse complement strand
GGGAAGGTAATCCCAAGTGATTGTGCAAAGGCTTTTGCTTTATCCAAACCGACTTCTTGTAGTGTTTTTAAGGCTGGGATATTACGTGACTCTACTAAAGCGTTTCGTATGGACATCGAGCCCTTGTACTCAGTATAAGCATTCCGGATGGGTGTCCCATTTGAGTATTGATAGGGTTCATCTACAACCTGGTGGTATGTCGACCATTTTAAGTTTTCAATCACTGGACCGTAATCAAAGATTGGCTT
>NZ_JASATP010000189.1:0-268 GCF_038440375.1 Bacillus sp. OTU530 | reverse complement strand
GCAGGATCAAAAGAGCCATGTAGCATGGAGACAAGCATTCCGTCACAAACGAAACGCCAGGATGACAATCTCTGGACGGAAGGATGCGAAGTATGGGAACTTTGTGTTCCAATATGATGCACAAAGCCAAACCTTACACGTCAGAAGTATTACGGGACAAGCGCTTATACTTCCCTATGTGTATTTTCCTTATGGACAAGATCAGGTGCAAGAATCTATCGCCACGCAGCTTTCCTGTCAGAACAAAAAGAAGTATGGCAAGCCAATC
>NZ_JASATP010000188.1:0-269 GCF_038440375.1 Bacillus sp. OTU530 | reverse complement strand
AAATTGTCTAAGTTATCAATCAACTTATTTATTTCAACCAAGATTCTTTCATCAAAATTAGAGATGCTACTCAGTAAATCATTTAAATTTTCTTCCATATTGAAAGGGAGTTTAGTCGCCCTCTCTGTTAATATTTTTACTAATTGTTTTTCTCCAGGATGTGGCATTTCATTTATCGCAAACAAAATATCAAAATAGCTTGCTAATAAAGCGGCTATTCTATGGTTAACACTTATATAATCGTTTCTCTTAAGTGCTTTTTCTATTTG
>NZ_JASATP010000187.1:0-270 GCF_038440375.1 Bacillus sp. OTU530 | reverse complement strand
GGTTCTGGTGCAAGAAATCTAGTAAACTTGGACATACTGATACTAGTACTCTAAAAAAGGACGTGATCAGTATGGAAAAGCAAAATTTATTCAAATGGAAACATTATCAGCCTGACATTATTTTGTTAACAGTGAGATGGTACCTACGGTACAACTTAAGTTTTCGTGATTTGGTGGAAATGATGGAGGAGCGTGGCTTATCCATGGCTCATACAACGATTATGCGTTGGGTTCATCAATATGGACCGGAATTAGATGAAAGAGTACGAC
>NZ_JASATP010000186.1:0-292 GCF_038440375.1 Bacillus sp. OTU530 | reverse complement strand
ATCGATGAAACACGATTATACCAGCGTGAAAAATATTTACATCATTTGCGGTAAGACTGATATGAGAAAAGGAATTGATGGCCTAGCCACACTGATTCAAGATTCTTTCGAACTTGACCCCTATGGCGATTCTATTTTCTTATTTTCAGGGTGGAGCAAAGATCGCTATAAATGTTTGTATTTTGATGGAGATGGCTTCGCCATGCTTTATAAACGTTTGGATAACGGAAAACTACAATGGCCTAAGGATGAAAATGAAGTACGCAATCTTTCGCAACAAGAACTTCGCTGG
>NZ_JASATP010000185.1:0-293 GCF_038440375.1 Bacillus sp. OTU530 | reverse complement strand
GAGTACTTAGTAGAAGTGAGCGAAGGCCGTACGGGTGCCCATGCCACAGGTATGGACCCTGAGGAAGATATCCCAGAAATCGGACCAGCTTGCGATAACGTTCTTGAAGAGGGTCAAACTTTCGCATATGAATTGTCCCTAATTGTTCCGGGAATCGGCGGCGTACGTACAGAGGATCAAGTAGTTGTACGCAAGAATGGATTAGAGCCTCTTCATACATTCAACCGCTTCTTATATGTTGATTAATTTTTAAATCCCTATGCAGGATGCACCGCTGCTCACGATCTTGATCA
>NZ_JASATP010000184.1:0-297 GCF_038440375.1 Bacillus sp. OTU530 | reverse complement strand
GTAAGCCCGAAATAAAAAATAAGCGTACCTTCACGGTACGCACCACAAGTAGCCGTATATCGATGATTTTTATCGGATATACGGCTACTTTATTTTCCACATGCTGCTTGGATATGTTTTGACCAAGGCATATATCGATTTAAAATTTCTGGGTTTCGATGGATATCTAGGTTTGGTAGATCCGTCAATACCTTCACAAGGTACTGATAGAAATCCACTCCATTCGCTTTTGCCGTTTCTGCGATACTTAAACAGATGGCATTGGCTTTCGCACCAGCTTCACTGACGGAAAACAGC
>NZ_JASATP010000183.1:0-298 GCF_038440375.1 Bacillus sp. OTU530 | reverse complement strand
TACTGCACAAATATAGACCCAGTCCCAACGTTCTTGTAACTAGGAGCAAAGTAAGCATCTCTAATAGCGAAACAACAAGCAAATTTAGGCATATCACAAAGGGTTTTAGATAAATATTGTTACACAGGAATTATGTGACAGTATTTTGTTACACCATATTTAGCGTGTTTTGCATGAAAATAAAGCAAGATTGGATTTGTACCTAAATAGACCGTTTTTGTTACTGTAAAATTAGCAACTTCCCATACAAATTATGCCTGATTGCCCATTATAACTTGGCATTCTCCAAAGATACTTT
>NZ_JASATP010000182.1:0-298 GCF_038440375.1 Bacillus sp. OTU530 | reverse complement strand
TTATGATTCCATCATCTTCTGTCTCCCAAAATTGATTATTAATCTCTATATAATCACAAAATTCCCTTGTGATTTCTTCTCTTTTTACGATGGGAATTTCTTTGTTGGAGTAGATATATAGGTCATAATCAGAGTTTTCATCTTGAATGTTGGTTGTATGGGAACCCGCAAGTAGTATTGCTTCTACCTCCTGTAATTGTGAAAATTTATTTACAATAGCATTTAATGTTGAATAGTCTTTAAACATTTCTCTGGCCTCCTCTTTAATTTGGTGAATTATTTTTTACCCAATTTTCCT
>NZ_JASATP010000181.1:0-301 GCF_038440375.1 Bacillus sp. OTU530 | reverse complement strand
AAAAATAAATACTTCAAGAGCTTCCAACCGGGCTTGAACCGGTGACCTCTTCCTTACCATGGAAGTGCTCTACCTACTGAGCTATGGAAGCATGGCTCCGCAAGTAGGATTCGAACCTACGACCTATCGGTTAACAGCCGATTGCTCTACCGCTGAGCTATTGCGGAATATGGTTCATAGTCGTTTCAATAAAAGCTTTTGTTCCAGGTCTCAAAACTGTATAACAGCCTAACAAGGCTAGCCTAGCGACGTCCTACTCTCACAGGGGGAAACCCCCAACTACCATCGGCGCTGAAGAGCT
>NZ_JASATP010000180.1:0-303 GCF_038440375.1 Bacillus sp. OTU530 | reverse complement strand
TTATCACGTTTTGAAGTGGGGGATTCTTGAAAAACCAAGACATGCACCGCTGGTGCACAACCCCATTCCGTTCAACTAGAATGTGGATTTCCTACTGCATACCTTCCGTAAACCTTTTGCCTCTTCGTCTGTGAGAGCCCGAGGAGAAAAGAGTTCACTTGCACAGTGAAACTTACGTACGGCAAACAGCTCTGAACGGTAGAACGCATGTGTGCGAATCCCTTTCAGGTAGGACGATACAACCTTCCACTGCGCCCAATGATGAGCACCCCGTATCTTCTCCGGTACGAGTTCACCCAACAT
>NZ_JASATP010000179.1:0-304 GCF_038440375.1 Bacillus sp. OTU530 | reverse complement strand
AGCTAATGGCTCATAAGATGGTGCCGGCTAGAGGACTTGAACCCCCAACCTACTGATTACAAGTCAGTTGCTCTACCAATTGAGCTAAGCCGGCATATTTATGGTGGAGGATGACGGGCTCGAACCGCCGACCCTCTGCTTGTAAGGCAGATGCTCTCCCAGCTGAGCTAATCCTCCACATCGCCTAGCGACGTCCTACTCTCACAGGGGGAAACCCCCAACTACCATCGGCGCTGAAGAGCTTAACTTCCGTGTTCGGTATGGGAACGGGTGTGACCTCTTCGCCATCATCACTAGACCTATT
>NZ_JASATP010000178.1:0-308 GCF_038440375.1 Bacillus sp. OTU530 | reverse complement strand
CAATTCTTAATTGAACCAAAGCCAAAGGAGCCAACAAAGCATCAATACGATTTTGATGTTGCGACTGGTTTAGCATTCTTGCAAAAATATGATCTTCAAGATCATCTCAAGTTTAATATCGAAGCAAACCATGCGACTCTTGCCGGTCATACATTTGAACATGAGCTGCGCGTTGCCCGCATTAACGGTATGCTTGGATCTGTAGATGCAAACCAAGGGGATACATTAATTGGCTGGGATACAGATGAATTCCCGACAGATTTATATTCTACTACGCTGGCGATGTATGAGATTTTACTGAACGGCGG
>NZ_JASATP010000177.1:0-309 GCF_038440375.1 Bacillus sp. OTU530 | reverse complement strand
AGTTTTCAAGGAACATGTTGTGTTTAAACAACACAAAGTGGAGCCTAGCGGGATCGAACCGCTGACCTCCTGCGTGCAAAGCAGGCGCTCTCCCAGCTGAGCTAAGGCCCCGTAAATAGATATGGTGGGCCTAAATGGACTCGAACCATCGACCTCACGCTTATCAGGCGTGCGCTCTAACCAGCTGAGCTATAGGCCCATATCAATCACTATAATGTTTTATCGTAACATCTTGAAAGAATCAATAAGAAATTGAACTTTCAAAACTAAACAAAACAGAGGAAACGTCTTATAACTACGTGAACGCTC
>NZ_JASATP010000176.1:0-311 GCF_038440375.1 Bacillus sp. OTU530 | reverse complement strand
CGATCAAGACCGTGAGCAGCGGTGCATCCTGCATAGGGATTTAAAAATTAATCAACATACAAGAAGCGATTGAATGTATGAAGAGGCTCTAATCCATTCTTGCGCACGACCACTTGGTCCTCTGTACGAACGCCGCCGATTCCCGGAACAATTAGGGACAATTCATATGCGAAAGTTTGACCTTCTTCAAGGACATTATCGCAGCCAGGTCCGATTTCTGGGATATCCTCCTCAGGGTCCATACCTGTGGCATGGGCACCTGTACGGCCTTCGCTCACTTCTACTAAGTACTCCTCTACCTCGTACTTTTT
>NZ_JASATP010000175.1:0-312 GCF_038440375.1 Bacillus sp. OTU530 | reverse complement strand
TTGCATTACATATAGCACAGTATTTGTTATCTAGTTTTCAAGGAACAGCTTACATTCGATGCATGTACTTTTTTATCCATCGATTCATTTTTTTGAACCCGTTACATAAAAAAGAGACTTACATGTATGCTATTTTGAAGGATAAGCTCCCTCAAAACTGAACAAAACATCTAAAACGTCATTATAACTACGTGAACACTCAGTTCACGAGTTCTCCATAGAAAGGAGGTGATCCAGCCGCACCTTCCGATACGGCTACCTTGTTACGACTTCACCCCAATCATCTGTCCCACCTTAGGCGACTGGCTCCCA
>NZ_JASATP010000174.1:0-327 GCF_038440375.1 Bacillus sp. OTU530 | reverse complement strand
CATATGTACATGATCTTTACACGCTGTTGCTTCAATAATCTCCACACCTTTTCTTTCACATAAAGTACGGAGAATTTCTCCAATGTCCTTTTTGATTTTTCCATAAATCACTTGTCTTCTATACTTCGGTGCAAATACAATGTGATACTTACAATTCCAAGTCGTATGTGCTAAACTATTAGTGTCTTTTGACATAAAAACTCCTCCGTATGCTGATATTTCGGTTGGCGAACCAAAAATATTTTAGCACCACGGGAGAGTTTTTTTAATACCACGCTGAAAGCTTTTTGGAACCCTAGGCCTAGCCTAGGGTTTTCGTTTTCATAA
>NZ_JASATP010000173.1:0-327 GCF_038440375.1 Bacillus sp. OTU530 | reverse complement strand
ATTTTATGTTAACTGACAGCCCCGATAGGGGCTGTTTTTTCGTTTCTTAGCGTAAGAACCGCAAGGATCCCTTAAGAAAATTCTTCACTAAATAGGATAGTATTCCTGCCATAACAAAAGATAAAAAAGCAACTCATCATAAGGAGGTATATTGATGGAAAAAATAGATAAAATCATCCGCACCCTCTTATTCATATTTGTTGGACTTTGTTTTATCCTTCTGATTTGGGATAAAACTGACAGAACATTAGCAGAGAAAAGAAATGTTTTTCACAAAGACCCAATTGAATATCCGATCCGACAAAGCAATATTAATTTGTATACAGA
>NZ_JASATP010000172.1:0-330 GCF_038440375.1 Bacillus sp. OTU530 | reverse complement strand
TTAGTAAGTATCCCGCCTAAGTTAAGTGTGTCTGCATTTGTAGGATATTTAAAAGGAAAAAGTAGCTTGATGATATTTGACCGTCACGCACATTTGAAATATAGATACGGGAACCGAAAATTTTGGTGTACTGGATATTATGTAGATACAGTAGGAAGAAATAAAAAGGTGATAGAGGAATACATACGACATCAAATACAAGATGATATAGTGGCAGAACAACTCAGTTTTATGGAATACATTGATCCATTCACTGGTGAGGAGGTAAGGAGAAATCAACGAAAGAAATAATGGAGGCCTTTAGGTCTGGCCAGTAAAAGTAGTACAATT
>NZ_JASATP010000171.1:0-335 GCF_038440375.1 Bacillus sp. OTU530 | reverse complement strand
CAGTTTTTCCGACCGATGACATTTGGACGGATGGCATTTTCAGCTGGATTATTATCTATTTCGATTCGTCCATCATACAAGAAGGCTTTCAGTCCATTCACTCGATTGAGTGTGTATTCTGCGATGCACGAATGACCCAATTGGACAGGTTCTTATCATTTGTGTTTAGACCAGAGCGTTCCCATTCCTTTACCTGACGGTAAAGAGGTAAGTATTGCGCAAATTTATCATAGATAACTTTGGCAAGCACGCTAGAGCTTGCGATGCTACGTTGAATTGCTGGCTGTGGTGCTTTTCCACGCTTAATTTGAGCTGCTTGTAATGCACCAGCCTTG
>NZ_JASATP010000170.1:0-337 GCF_038440375.1 Bacillus sp. OTU530 | reverse complement strand
GATTGCGGTAACGTCCGGCAGACTTGGAGAGGGTTGTATCCAATGCTTCTAACACAATCGGCTTATTCCTTTGAACGGCGATGTCCACCAAACGAATCGCTTCTGCTTCTAGAATTTTTGTGATTTGTCCGCTTTGTTTTCCTTCTAAGGAGAAATAGAGACAGGAGGAGGAAAGTAATTGTCCTTGTCCATTCACATGGGAGAAAGCAATATGATTGTAGTTGAGATCTACACCAATGACACCGTCTGCTTTTGAATAATTGATAGGAGGATGTTCTGGTTCTTCTATCATGCATTTGATGATGTAGTACGTACCATGATCTTCGATGGACCAACC
>NZ_JASATP010000169.1:0-338 GCF_038440375.1 Bacillus sp. OTU530 | reverse complement strand
AACAGCAGATGCGATTCTGATTGCAACAGGCTCTGAAGTAAACCTAGCAGTAGAAGCACAAGCTGCACTAGCAAAAGACGGTATTGATGCATCTGTTGTAAGCATGCCATCTTTTGATTTGTTCGAAGCGCAATCAAAAGAATACAAAGAGTCAGTTCTTCCAAGAGCGGTAACAAAACGTCTTGCAATCGAGATGGGATCTACACTTGGCTGGCACCGTTATGTAGGCTTAGATGGTGACGTAGTAGGTATCGATACATTCGGCGCTTCTGCACCAGGTGAAAAGATTATGGAAGAGTATGGTTTCACAGTAGAAAATGTTGTTGCGAAAGTAAAAG
>NZ_JASATP010000168.1:0-344 GCF_038440375.1 Bacillus sp. OTU530 | reverse complement strand
ATTACCGTAACACCAGCTGAGACGGAAACAGTCGATTTCGCACTGGAACCAAACCCAGCTTCCCTGACAGGAAGCGTGACGGATGCGCAAACAGGTGCTCCGCTTCCAGGCGCTCTCGTCCAAGTGTTTATCGCCGGAACGAATGTGTCGGTGAAATCCACCTTAACAGACCCGAACGGTCTGTATGTCATCAATGGGCTGGCCGAAGGCGAATACCGTGTGGTCATGTCCACCGATAATTATGCCTCATCCATTTTCCGTATCGTATTGGGTCCGGGAGAAGAGCGTGTGCTGAATGCGGAGCTTTTAGCCAACCCAGCCACCATCCAAGGACAGGTGACAGA
>NZ_JASATP010000167.1:0-344 GCF_038440375.1 Bacillus sp. OTU530 | reverse complement strand
GTGATGGTTCCGTGGTGTAGCGGTTAACATGCCTGCCTGTCACGCAGGAGATCGCGGGTTCGATCCCCGTCGGGACCGCCATGTATGGCTCGGTAGCTCAGTCGGTAGAGCAGAGGACTGAAAATCCTCGTGTCGGCGGTTCGATTCCGTCCCGAGCCACTTTTAAAAATACCAGCATTGCTCTAGAGCAGCTGATCATGTATAGATGGGTTTGAGAAATACATTCTCTAACCAGTATGTACTGCATGTGGAGGGGTAGCGAAGTGGCTAAACGCGGCGGACTGTAAATCCGCTCCCTCAGGGTTCGGCGGTTCGAATCCGTCCCCCTCCACCATTTTATGTAT
>NZ_JASATP010000166.1:0-354 GCF_038440375.1 Bacillus sp. OTU530 | reverse complement strand
CAAAAGATCATGATATAATAATCATTGTCTCTAATGAGGGTCAAGCAAAATAGGTCTAGTGATGATGGCGAAGAGGTCACACCCGTTCCCATACCGAACACGGAAGTTAAGCTCTTCAGCGCCGATGGTAGTTGGGGGTTTCCCCCTGTGAGAGTAGGACGTCGCTAGGCAATGTGGAGGATTAGCTCAGCTGGGAGAGCATCTGCCTTACAAGCAGAGGGTCGGCGGTTCGAGCCCGTCATCCTCCACCATATCATTCGGAGGGGTAGCGAAGTGGCTAAACGCGGCGGACTGTAAATCCGCTCCCTCAGGGTTCGGCGGTTCGAATCCGTCCCCCTCCACCATTTTATATAT
>NZ_JASATP010000165.1:0-373 GCF_038440375.1 Bacillus sp. OTU530 | reverse complement strand
CTGCAAGATGAATCAGTTTGCGATTGCTAAGTCCTTTATATTTTTGGAAGCATTGATGTCAGCGTTGTCTTCATGACCGCAAGATACACACTTGAATGAGGCTTGTGTTTTGCGGTTCTCTTTCGCTGTATGACCGCATACATTGCATGTTTGTGACGTACAATGTGGATTCACAGCTATGACTTGCTTTCCATACCACTTTGCTTTGTATTCCAGCATCTTGCGAAATTGCGACCATGATACTTCACTAATTGCTTTTGCAAGATTGTCGTTTTTGAGCATGTTCGCTACCTGTAAATCTTCAATCGCTATGACATCGTGGTTTTTGATGATGTGCGTTGAAATTTTGTCCAAGTAGTCCTTTCCCCCATGA
>NZ_JASATP010000164.1:0-384 GCF_038440375.1 Bacillus sp. OTU530 | reverse complement strand
TGGAAAAATTAGAAATAATGAACCTTCTGAAAGTAGTAATCCTGAATTGTGAATAAGGAAGTGACCTGTGATGAGTACCAGCCCAAAAGACCAGATTACGACGGCTCAAGTTGCTGTTATCGTCATCAATTATACAATTGGAACAGGGATTCTGACCTTGCCGAGAGCATCTGCAGAGAAGGTTCAGACACCAGATATCTGGTTAACTGTGATTGTAGGCGGGCTGATCGCGATGATAGCAGGAGTTATTATAGTCAGATTAAGCCAAAGTTTTCCGGAAAAAACCTTTTATCAATACAGTCAAGCAATTGTAGGGAAATGGTTGGGTGGGTTACTAAGTCTGCTCCTTGTATGTTATTTTGTCATTATGAGTGGGTTTCATGT
>NZ_JASATP010000163.1:0-386 GCF_038440375.1 Bacillus sp. OTU530 | reverse complement strand
CACCATAAACCGAAATGTTGGCTGTACCCCTAACGGGTAGCTATTGTTAAACAAAGGGTTACTGCGGCAGCCTTCTTTTTTTCGCAATAATTACAGTTTGTATTTTAATTGTTCCTGCATTTTTTTATCCTTGCTGAAAATAATAAGATCGGGGTGATAAAATGGCAACTGCTAAAATCGGGGACAATATATTATTTAAGCGTGAAGGGCAAAGCTATAAAGGAAATGTTACGATTGTAAGAGAAAATTCTGTTATTGTTGAGTACGGATACAATGAAGAAAAAAAACAACCACTTTCAACCGTAGTCAATCATAAAAATTATAAAATTACTTAAGCAACAAAAATGGGATCTTCCAGTGAAGATCCTTTTTGTATACCGATAACG
>NZ_JASATP010000162.1:0-402 GCF_038440375.1 Bacillus sp. OTU530 | reverse complement strand
AATGTCATGAATCCTGGAAATTCAAAAGGGGATCACTTCTATAGTGCCGAATGTGTGGATATGGGAAGGGGAGGATGGCATGGACAGAATTTCAGAAGTAATGGATAAGATCTTAGAAGCAATTAATGAGGAAGCTGACAAGAGGAAGCCTAACTTTGGAGCCATTGACAGTGCGAGAGCAAGAATAGCAGGGGATGGGCATTCTTTCTTTGTAGCCATTCTTAGGTTAGAGAATGAGGGTTACTTAACAGGTATTGAGACGATCCCGAAGTATGCTGATGAAGATACGGTTAGAATCGCTTGGCTTAGAGAGGATGTGATTTTACATAATAAGGCTAAAAAACGTCTTGATGAAATACTAGGTTAGTTTTATGAGCATTCTTTCGGGAGTGCTTTTTATTT
>NZ_JASATP010000161.1:0-412 GCF_038440375.1 Bacillus sp. OTU530 | reverse complement strand
GTAAAGGACAACGCGTAGATTCATGGACATTGCCGTTTGACTTGAAGGGGAAATCCTCTGGGCAAATTACGAAAATCATTGAGGCGGAAGCCATTGAGTTGGTTCGAATCGCACAAGAAAAGAACAAACCAATTGCAATTGAAAAACTGAACACAACCACATCCAAGGTATCTCACCACTACGGGAACAAAAAAGCGAACAGACTGTTATCTCTGTTCGCCTACAATAAAATGATTTCTGCCATCTATTCCCGTGCAGAAAAGATGGGTGTGGCTGTTTTTTCGGTTAATCCTGCCTACACAAGTGTAATTGGTAAGATGAAGTATATGAAACGTTTCGGGATCTCTATCCATGAAGCGGCTAGCTTTGTCATTGCTCGAAGAGCAATGGGTTATAAAGAAACCCTTCCACC
>NZ_JASATP010000160.1:0-413 GCF_038440375.1 Bacillus sp. OTU530 | reverse complement strand
AACAGATGCATATTTCCATCCATCAAGCAGCTTCTTATGTCATTGGCAGACGCGGCATGAACTTGAAGGAACGGGTGCCAAAGGTGCTGCAAGCTTATACAGAATATAAGGATGGGAAGCATCACTGGAAACAGTGGAGTGTGTTGACAAAAGCATTCAAAGTGCTTCGTCCGTACGTATTCTATCATGTATCGGACCAATCTTATCCATTATTCAACAAAGAGATTTGTAACTATGGGCTGACACAAGCAGAACGTGATGTTTTGCAGAAGTATGTACCAAAAATTTGGTTAGAAGAAAGGGAAACCTGACTTCGTTTGGAATGGCATCATCTGTTCTTGCATCACCATCATTTTGCCGCAAAGGCCAGAGGATCTAGCTCCAGAATGGTGGGTGCATTGGTGCAAGAACAT
>NZ_JASATP010000159.1:0-413 GCF_038440375.1 Bacillus sp. OTU530 | reverse complement strand
GGACCGTTTTTCGCATAACCAGTCCAAACAGCCATCGTATATTGCGGTGTATAACCGGCAAACCAACTATCATTTGTTGCTTGAGATGGATACCCAAACTGATTAAGCACCTTCTCATCAAAGTTCGTTGTTCCCGTTTTCCCTGCAATATCGAGACCAGGCACATTAGCTGTGGTACCTGTTCCGTTAGAGGCATTTACTACACCACGAAGCATATCGGTAATCATATATGCTGTATAGTCCTTCATAACACGGTTACTTTTCGGTTTGAAGGTTATCTCCTTGCCATCTGGAAAAACTACTTTTGTAACGAAATGCGCTTTTGTGTACACACCATCGTTTGCAAACGCACCATATGCCCCTGCCATCTCAAGAGGAGACACAGGATTGCTTCCGATTGCGTAAGATTCATA
>NZ_JASATP010000158.1:0-426 GCF_038440375.1 Bacillus sp. OTU530 | reverse complement strand
CCTTTGTAAAGCAATACTGTAAACGGTAAATTCAATGCTACAAGTACAAGGATGATTCCCGGCATTGTTTTAAATAATCCGATTCCGTCTAATACCCAAATTGTCGGTACGATTGCTGGCGGGATAATCAGCCCTGCAAGGATCAAAAAGTCAAAGAAACGTGATGCTTTGCTGACCTTGCGCTGCAGCACATACCCTGACATAGCGCCAAGGATAATGAGTAACACGATAGAAAATCCGGTAATGAGAGTACTATTAAAGAAAGCACGAATGATCATGCCGTCTTGCGCTGCTAGTACAGCCTTCATATTCTCTACTAGCTGGAAGGAGCTTGGCCATGACATATTCAGCAGCGCAGACTCCTGTGTATCCTTCGCAGCATTCACGAGAATAAAGTAAAATGGAATCCCAAATACGACTAAAGTT
>NZ_JASATP010000157.1:0-429 GCF_038440375.1 Bacillus sp. OTU530 | reverse complement strand
AATCCAATCCGTGAAACGGAAAATGAAGACCGAAAAAGCAAAACTGACCAAGTTAAAGAAAATCAAGCAGTCCTTCGTCAAAGGAAAACCTTCGTTTCCCCATAACGGAAAAGAGCAACAACATGGTACCTTATTTGCGGTGCATGGAAAAAAGAAAACCGACCTATACTACCATGCCTATGCGTTTGAACATGGGTATGTAGATGTTCATATCAAACGTTTGCAAACGAAGCTTGGCTTTTTAGCTGGAAAGTTACACCGCCTTGAAGATAAACAAAAGCACCTTCGTACAGAAGTAGCGAGCGTTGTTTTTGGTTCTAAGAAACGGTTCAAATCTCAATATACAATAGAACGCTATCAGCAGCGTCATAGACTGTGGGTCAAAGAATGGGAGAATGCCCGCTACCGGAAGATAATCATATCCGGCCG
>NZ_JASATP010000156.1:0-436 GCF_038440375.1 Bacillus sp. OTU530 | reverse complement strand
ATTTTTTTGTGGCTGCTTCCCCTATTATTTGACGGTGAGTGAAGCCGTACACAGTGGGAAAGCAGCCGTGACATAAGCTATTAAAGAGCGGGCCTTGCTTGTGGTATTACTTTAAGAGCTGTTCCAGCAATGGATCAAGATTACCGGTTTGCTCGACTTCTTTAATTTCACGTTTCGTAATACCACTTAAATCATTAACAGGAGCATACCCATTTTTGAATTTAATCTGAACGGCTGTTCCTGCTGGCTGCGGTGCTTTCTGAGCGATTCCCGCACGGTGAAAGGCTCCAACAACGTAATTATGTACACGTTCTTGTTCCTGCATAAGTATATGCAAATCACGGACAGCACTCATGTATGCGGCTTTTCGTACCTTTAATTCATGTTCAATTTCTTGGGAATCCAGTTTCATTTGCGGCTGGATGGTTTCACGGTA
>NZ_JASATP010000155.1:0-439 GCF_038440375.1 Bacillus sp. OTU530 | reverse complement strand
GTATGAGGAGCTGCCTCAGACATGCCAAGGTAGCGTACTTTTCCCTCTTGAACTAATTCAGACATCGCACCAATTGTTTCTTCAATTGGAATATCAGGATCTACTCTATGCTGATAATAAAGATCAATATAATCTACACCTAAGCGAGATAAACTTGCATCACAAGCTTGTTTTACATAGTCTGGATGACCATTAACTCCTAAAAATGATCCATCTTCCCCTCTTACATTTCCAAACTTTGTTGCAACAATAACTTGATCACGTCGATCTTTAATAGCTTGACCAACTAATTTTTCATTTTGGCCAACGCCGTACATATCCGCTGTATCAAGGAAATTGATGCCCAGTTCGATGGCACGATGAATGGTTTTTACTGATAGATCATCATTTCGTCCGCTGTAAAAATCAGACATGCCCATACAGCCTAAACCAAGAGATG
>NZ_JASATP010000154.1:0-441 GCF_038440375.1 Bacillus sp. OTU530 | reverse complement strand
ACACTTGAGGCTAGCCCTAAAGCTATTTCGGGGAGAACCAGCTATCTCCGGGTTCGATTGGAATTTCTCCGCTACCCACACCTCATCCCCGCACTTTTCAACGTGCGTGGGTTCGGGCCTCCAGTAGGTGTTACCCTACCTTCACCCTGGACATGGGTAGATCACCCGGTTTCGGGTCTACGACCACGTACTATGGCGCCCTATTCAGACTCGCTTTCGCTGCGGCTCCGCCTCTTCGGCTTAACCTTGCACGGGATCGTAACTCGCCGGTTCATTCTACAAAAGGCACGCCATCACCCATAAACGGGCTCTGACTACTTGTAGGCACACGGTTTCAGGATCTCTTTCACTCCCCTTCCGGGGTGCTTTTCACCTTTCCCTCACGGTACTGGTTCACTATCGGTCACTAGGGAGTATTTAGCCTTGGGAGATGGTCCTCCC
>NZ_JASATP010000153.1:0-441 GCF_038440375.1 Bacillus sp. OTU530 | reverse complement strand
CCAATCCAATTGTTTTTTCAGTTCTGTTAACTCTTTTTGTTCTTTCGCTGTATTAAAAAAATCCGATTTCCATCGATTTTCAAGAAGTTGTCCGTTTTGAACCATTTCCTCAGTTATATACCAATAAGCATCTTTTTTCTTTTGAGCACCTAAAGCTAGGTTCCAAATATAACGACAGCATCCCAACGTTTTATGTATTAATATTCTCTGTTCTTCAGTGGGATAGATTCTAAACTTATATCCTTTGTGTATGTTCACTCCCTCACCACCAGTACATACGTTCTGTTTTTATTATACAAAATAAGGAAATGTTTGAAAAGTAGTTTGAATAGAAAAAATAAAAAAATCAAACAATTGACGTACCTAAAGGTACGCCTTGTTTGACCTCACTTTCATCCCACACCTAAAAGAGTGGGCTTTCCCGTTCGGAAAATCTGTAAA
>NZ_JASATP010000152.1:0-447 GCF_038440375.1 Bacillus sp. OTU530 | reverse complement strand
GCAACAGAACGAGTAAGAGTCAAAGACCGTTATGTTTCTGTTTCTTGGGCGTTCTTTCAATTACGGCAAATGCTAGAGTATAAGGCATCCATGAAACAGGCAAAGGTGATTGCCGTAGATCCTGCTTATACATCTCAAACATGTCCTAAATGCGGACATACAGAAAAAGCAAATCGAAACAAAAAGAAACACATCTTTTGTTGTAAGACATGCCGCTATATGTCAAACGACGACCGTATTGGAGCTATGAATCTTCAACGAAAAGGAATTGAGTACATCGTTGAAGTAACAAAGGAAGCATGACTTCCCTTGTTGGGTAGCTGTCAACCTGCCCTGATGTAAACACCAATCGAAGGAAGGAGATTCGCAAGAATCGTTTGCACTTCTGGGTAGTTGCAAGCCCCCACCTCAAGGAGCGTAAGCGAGTAGGTGGTGGGTCAGTTGACA
>NZ_JASATP010000151.1:0-448 GCF_038440375.1 Bacillus sp. OTU530 | reverse complement strand
GCCCAACACACTCATCGCAGAACTGCCGTGTGCGGATGGAATTTCGCTGCTTGGAAGGAAGAAGACAGGATCGCGTCCAGGCACCAAGTACATTAACATCGGCTGCGGATACACACCATCGATCGTACGGTAATTTACTAGCCAGCGGATGTTCGACATACGGTAGCAATCACCGAATACGATTAGGGCATCCAAACCCTCTTCCTCGATCTTTTGATGAGCAAGCTCAACGCGTGCTTTGTATTCTTCGTTCGTAATTGTTTCACCAGGGCCTTGGAATTCACCGTAACGGATTAATTGTTCAAATCTACCAGGTAACCATTTTAACGCTGCTTCTGAGATCATGTTTTTATTCTCCTTTTCAATATGAATTTTTAATGTTATATCTCTAACCTATCTCACTACAAATCTACTTATTTAGAATTTCATGCAGGATGCTCCGTTCGAT
>NZ_JASATP010000150.1:0-472 GCF_038440375.1 Bacillus sp. OTU530 | reverse complement strand
TCAGGATCAAAAGAGCCATGCAGTATGGAGACAAGCATTCCGTCACAAACGGAATGCCAGGATGACAATCTCTGGACGGAAGGATGCGAAGTATGGGAACTTTGTGTTCCAATATGATGCGCCAAGCCAAACCTTACATATCAGAAGTACCACAGGGCGGGCGCTTGTACTTCCGTATGTGTATGTTCCTTATGGACAAGACCGGGTGCAAGAATCCATCGCCACGCAGCTTTCCTAGAAGTATGGTCAGTCAATGGGTTGGTCAATCGAAGACCATGGTACGTACTATATCATCAAATGTATCGTAGAAGATCCAGAACATCCTCATCTCAATCACTCAAAAGCAGACGGTGTCATCGGTGTGGACCTAAACTACAATCATATTGCCTTCTCCCATGTGAATGGACAAGGACAATTACTTTCCTCCTCCTGTCTCTATTTCTCCTTAGAAGGGAAACGAAGCGGACAAATT
>NZ_JASATP010000149.1:0-484 GCF_038440375.1 Bacillus sp. OTU530 | reverse complement strand
CGTTACTCGTGTTTTCATAGTTTCTTCTACTCCTTTCCAGATACTCCTCTGTAATAGTTCGTTAAAAAAGATGAGGCGACCTGTAATAACCCTTCATTATCGACAGTGGTTTCCTAAGTTTTCTCTATATCTTCATTCCATTCTAACAACACTTTACAACGAGAATAAATTAGTGTCTAATATATAAATGTCATGTTTCTAAGTCGAAAAACGACTTAATTAGGGAGGGATAATCGCGTGGAACTGCGTCAGATTGAATATTTCACTGTAGTGGCCGAAGAGTTGCATTTTGGTCGGGCGGCAATACGCTTACAGATGACACAACCACCTTTAAGTCAACAGATTTTACAACTTGAAAGGGAACTTGGAGTGAAGTTGTTTGAAAGAACTAAACGACACGTAGAGCTGACAAACGCGGGAAAGGTTTTCTTGCAAGAAGTTCGCGATGTCCTTACCCGATTAGAGCGTGCTAAGGATGCAGCTT
>NZ_JASATP010000148.1:0-485 GCF_038440375.1 Bacillus sp. OTU530 | reverse complement strand
GGTTACTCGTGTTTTCATAGTTTCTTCTACTCCTTTCCAGATACTCCTCTGTAATAGTTCGTAAAAAAAAGATGAGGCGACCTGTAATAACCCTTCATTATCGACAGTGATTTCCTAAGTTTTCTCTATATCTTCATTCCATTCTAACAACACTTTACAACTAGAATAAATCAGTGTCTAATATATAAATGTCATGTTTCTAAGTCGAAAAACGACTTAATTAGGGAGGAATAATCTCGTGGAACTACGTCAGATTGAATATTTCACTGTAGTGGCCGAAGAGTTACATTTTGGTCGGGCGGCAATACGCTTACAGATGACACAACCACCTTTAAGTCAACAGATTTTACAACTTGAAAGGGAACTTGGAGTGAAGTTGTTTGAAAGAACTAAACGACACGTAGAACTGACAAACGCAGGAAAGGTTTTCTTGCAAGAAGTTCGCGATGTCCTTACCCGATTAGAGCGTGCTAAGGCTGCAGCTC
>NZ_JASATP010000147.1:0-490 GCF_038440375.1 Bacillus sp. OTU530 | reverse complement strand
TAGCGGTTAACATGCCTGCCTGTCACGCAGGAGATCGCGGGTTCGATCCCCGTCGGGACCGCCATGATGGCTCGGTAGCTCAGTCGGTAGAGCAGAGGACTGAAAATCCTCGTGTCGGCGGTTCGATTCCGTCCCGAGCCACTTTTATTTGTTTACGAACAAGAAACTTATAGTGCCGGCTTAGCTCAATTGGTAGAGCAACTGACTTGTAATCAGTAGGTTGGGGGTTCAAGTCCTCTAGCCGGCACCATCTTACGAGCCATTAGCTCAGTCGGTAGAGCATCTGACTTTTAATCAGAGGGTCGAAGGTTCGAGTCCTTCATGGCTCACATTTGCGGGTGTAGTTTAATGGTAGAACTTCAGCCTTCCAAGCTGATAGCGTGGGTTCGATTCCCATCACCCGCTCCATAATAAGGGCCTATAGCTCAGCTGGTTAGAGCGCACGCCTGATAAGCGTGAGGTCGATGGTTCGAGTCCATTTAGGCCCATT
>NZ_JASATP010000146.1:0-503 GCF_038440375.1 Bacillus sp. OTU530 | reverse complement strand
AAAGAAGCAGCATAGTAGCCAAAACTAAAACAAGTAAACATTTTCATAATCCATATCGCGAGTAACAAGGATTCAAACCGCTCAAATAGCAAACCAGGCATTTCAAAACTTCGTATGAGATCAAGTGTCGGCCATGTTAGCGTTATTAATCCATCCACGGATAGCGTACCAATAACCATCACGACCGTTATCAAGTAAAAGATCAGTGGGATAAAAATTCCAACTAGAACAGCTTTTACTGCTTTGTTTGGCTGTTTCATAAATGCTATTATAATCAACATGCTTTCAAAACCTGTATAGGAGAGAGCAGTTGTTTTGATTCCTTTTAGTACAGGTACGATCCCTAACCCTAGTACTGGACGCAGGTTATCCACCTCAAATGTTTTGAAGCTCAGAAAAGCAACAACCAAAAAAATGCCGGCGGTAATGGGGATGATTATTTCAAACAGACGGGCAAGCGGGTTTATGCCGCCCATGATTAGATAGAGACTCACCCACATAAA
>NZ_JASATP010000145.1:0-507 GCF_038440375.1 Bacillus sp. OTU530 | reverse complement strand
TGTTTACCGCTCAAAAGCGACCTTCTTAATATACCAAACATGTTCTGTTTTGTAAACATGTTTTTTTATTTTTTTTGCTGTATGTTTCATTAACAGCAGAAAATAATATACCATGCCATTCTTATATATGCAATACCTTTTAAAAGGAAGTTTACAGTAAACAGTTTGACTGGCTGCACAATAATGTACGCTTCAATCTCATTCCTACTGATTACAGACGATTGTCCTTCGGTTGAACTATTGAAGAATGTATGGTGGGCCTAAATGGACTCGAACCATCGACCTCACGCTTATCAGGCGTGCGCTCTAACCAGCTGAGCTATAGGCCCACAAAAGCGGGTGATGAGAATCGAACTCACGACATCAGCTTGGAAGGCTGAGGTTTTACCATTAAACTACACCCGCATTTTTATAGTAGCGGCGGAGGGGATCGAACCCCCGACCTTACGGGTATGAACCGTACGCTCTAGCCAGCTGAGCTACACCGCCATGATATAATGAAGATAA
>NZ_JASATP010000144.1:0-511 GCF_038440375.1 Bacillus sp. OTU530 | reverse complement strand
AGCTCATTTGCATCCGCTACAGCATCTTTAGCAACACGGATGGGATAGCCTGTACGAGAAGATACGTCTTTTTCCAATTGTTGAATGGCTTTTTTACGATCTTCATCCAACTCATGTTCTCGTTCTATTTCTACTAAACGCTTAAAGGAGAAACGGAACATGAAGCTATAGTCAAACATACATTGGTTCACTTCTTGTTTCATCTGTTCTGTCATGTTGATCAGTACACCAAAAATGGTTGTCTTTCTATCTTTTTTCTTGCTTGTAGACATGTCCGTTTCACCTCTCTTCTACGAAGAACGAATGTTCTCTTATAAGGTATATATTAACAAAAAAACAAGTTAGTTCAACAGAGAACTTAACTTGTTTTGAATGTATTTTTAGATGTAGGATTCAGTCATTTTAAATAACTTTTGGTAATTTTTTAGCAACTGTTGCAACCTCCTACGAACAAATGGAAGAACTGGCTGAGTATTTTCTTAAAGAGCTTGGAAAAATTGATGTATTAATC
>NZ_JASATP010000143.1:0-540 GCF_038440375.1 Bacillus sp. OTU530 | reverse complement strand
TTGATAACAAAGGAAAAGTAGATCTTTCCACTACTTCGACACTAAGAACGGCAATATTTAAACTTGTTGTCCAAGCTAGGCTAATACCGCTTGAAAACAAGGCAAACAGCCCAACCTTTTTCGCTAATTCAGGCCGATTTAAATAAGGAAACAACATAGTGAAAGCAATTATTTCTCCAAAAGGAAAAAAAGTAAGCAACGGAAATGCTGTCGTTAATATCGGTTTCCATCCATTTTCAAGAAACGGCTGCAAATTATGAGGAACAATATTACCTGAAACAAAGATAAGAACATTTCCTGTAAAGCCTATGAAGAGCAGTATGACAATGAAGACTTCTGCTGTCCTCGCTAATACCTCAATTCCTAGATAAAGTACATAACAAATGGCAAGAACCATCAAGATATTGATCGCCAATAACGGTGTTTTTCTCAATGTCGATGTAAGCAGCAAATCACCAAAGTCACGCAAATCTCGGGCTGCATCGTACAAAAGGAATAGGACGTATAATAGACCGATTATCCATCCAACGTATTTACCAA
>NZ_JASATP010000142.1:0-541 GCF_038440375.1 Bacillus sp. OTU530 | reverse complement strand
GAACGAAAGTGGTGAATGGTGTGGCGAACGATTCTTCTACGAATGAAACGCAATCTGAGAAATTAATTAGATTGCTTGAAGATCAATTAGTTCATTCGAATCAACAAAATAAAGAGTTATCGAAAAAGTTGGACCAAGCGTTGAAACAGATTGAATCGTTAACGCAACAACTTCAACACGTAACAAAGCTTTTATATGGCTCTAAAACAGAAAAATCCAAATACAATAAGCCCGATGGGCAAGTGTCCTTATTTGAGGATGACCCGTCTTTTAGCGAACCTGAGCACACAGAAGAACAAAGCCAACAGACAATTTCTTATACTGTTGTTCGAAACGTACGGAAGAAAAAGAGAAATGATTCATTGCGTGATGATGTAGAAGTAGAAACAATCCATTATCATCCCGCCCATACAATCTGTGACTGTTGCCAACATCAAATGGTTGAAATCAGTGGGATGGTTGTCCGCGAGGAAGCTAAGTTTATTCCTGCAAAAATGATGAAAGTACAGCATATTGAACATGCCTATGAATGTAAAAACTG
>NZ_JASATP010000141.1:0-555 GCF_038440375.1 Bacillus sp. OTU530 | reverse complement strand
AGGCGCCAGATCCTAAGTCTGGTGCGTCTGCCAATTCCGCCACACCCGCATATAAATGGCTGGGCTAGCTGGATTCGAACCAACGAATGACGGAGTCAAAGTCCGTTGCCTTACCACTTGGCTATAGCCCATTAATGAAAATCTATGTTTCATTATTTTTTCACGATTTTCTAAATTTCATACAAAAAAATGGTGGAGGGGGACGGATTCGAACCGCCGAACCCCGAGGGAGCGGATTTACAGTCCGCCGCGTTTAGCCACTTCGCTACCCCTCCGATATGAATATAGGAAGAAATGGAGGATGACGGGCTCGAACCGCCGACCCTCTGCTTGTAAGGCAGATGCTCTCCCAGCTGAGCTAATCCTCCATATGTTGGTGACCCGTACGGGATTCGAACCCGTGTTACCGCCGTGAAAGGGCGGTGTCTTAACCGCTTGACCAACGGGCCATATGGCTCCGCAAGTAGGATTCGAACCTACGACCTATCGGTTAACAGCCGATTGCTCTACCGCTGAGCTATTGCGGAATGTAATTTAATTTAAGCCTTTCAGGCT
>NZ_JASATP010000140.1:0-599 GCF_038440375.1 Bacillus sp. OTU530 | reverse complement strand
ATTCCAGTCATGCCGGCATAGATTTTTTGCAGACATTCTTCATATCCAAGGGAGCAAGCTTCCATCAAACGCTTCGCTTCATCGTTTACATTTCCATAACAAATCGTACGAGCATTGT
Source organism: Bacillus sp. OTU530 (assembly GCF_038440375.1). Classification (NCBI taxonomy): domain Bacteria; kingdom Bacillati; phylum Bacillota; class Bacilli; order Caryophanales; family Bacillaceae; genus Bacillus; species Bacillus sp. OTU530. The sequence continues at coordinate 481 of NZ_JASATP010000140.1, read as the reverse complement.
CAGAAGAGTAGTCGTTTACGCGAATACCATAGTCCATCATAACAAGTTCGCCGCGGCGGATTGGACGTGTAGTCGGACGCTTAAAGAGTACATCTGTATGCTCTCCAGCCTGAATCATGATGTCGTATGCAATAGAGTGACCTCCATTTGCAAACATAGCTGCATAAACCAAAGATGTAGCTTCCAGTTCAGTGATTCCTTCGCTGTCACGTAATAGATCCATCAGCATTTGAATGCCGGCATTACTTACTCGAGCCGCACGCTTCATCGAAGCGATCTCTGCCTCGTTCTTCTTTGATTTCAATTGCTCAATGATCATGGACCGCTGCACATCAGCATACTGGAATGCGTCGTTGATTGGGAACCAGAATTCTAAATCCATATACGTATAACCGCTAATTCCGATTTTCTTCGGTTTGTCTTGAGCCGCACGCTCTTTTAGGAATGGAGCCCAATCTGAACGAATTTCCCGGATATCGCC
>NZ_JASATP010000138.1:0-616 GCF_038440375.1 Bacillus sp. OTU530 | reverse complement strand
TAGCACTGGCATATATTCTATCAAATTCAAACTAAATTGGAGACTTTCAGAATGCGAGAAGGATTTTTTAATTTCATTGAGGAACAACTTGAAAGGGAGAAGCAAGCAAAGCCAAGCATTAAGTCTTCCCCGCTGCATCTGCTTATGTACGGTTACGGGCAATCAAAGACTGATAAAGCGCGACATATTAGGGATAACTCCTTTGATTTGTTGGAAATGTTGAAGCAAGATAATCTAGATCGAAAGCAAACTACGCTTGATTTGTTGAAAGCTGGCTATGATGAGGTTTGATAAGGGGGAGAAGGACATGAAGTATGATATTAATAGCTATTTAGATAAAATCTCTAAAGTTGAACAAGGCTATGAGAATCGCACAAAAGAATTGACCCAAGAGGAAGCAAAGACGCGCGGCAAGCTTGAAGAATTAAAGACAGCCATGACCGATTCCCTAAGCGCGGAAGCCCTCGAAATGCCAATTAAAACATCTTTTTCAAGCCTCGAAAAACAGCATGTTAGCTTCAAAGACCGTTTAGTCAAGATTGCTAGCTTTATTCCTATTATTCAGGAGGCAAAAGCAGCAGCTTTAGAGCAGGAAGTTCAGGAATTAGGCACTTAT
>NZ_JASATP010000137.1:0-636 GCF_038440375.1 Bacillus sp. OTU530 | reverse complement strand
GGGTTAGAACTTCAATACAGCCAGAGCGGTATCCCACAGGCGCCTCCACCGAAGCTGGCGCTCCGGCTTCTCAGGCTCCCGCCTATTCTGTACAAGCTGTACCAAAATTCAATATCAGGCTACAGTAAAGCTCCACGGGGTCTTTCCGTCCTGTCGCGGGTAACCTGCATCTTCACAGGTACTATAATTTCACCGAGTCTCTGGTTGAGACAGTGCCCAAATCGTTACACCTTTCGTGCGGGTCGGAACTTACCCGACAAGGAATTTCGCTACCTTAGGACCGTTATAGTTACGGCCGCCGTTTACTGGGGCTTCGATTCAAAGCTTCGCGTGAGCTAACCTCTCCTCTTAACCTTCCAGCACCGGGCAGGTGTCAGCCCCTATACTTCGCCTTGCGGCTTCGCAGAGACCTGTGTTTTTGCTAAACAGTCGCTTGGGCCTATTCACTGCGGCTCTCCTTACGAAGAGCACCCCTTCTCCCGAAGTTACGGGGTCATTTTGCCGAGTTCCTTAACCAGAGTTCTCTCGCTCACCTTAGGATTCTCTCCTCGCCTACCTGTGTCGGTTTGCGGTACGGGCACCTTTTACCTCGCTAGAAGCTTTTCTTGGCAGCGTAGAATCAGGGAGTTCGCCCAT
>NZ_JASATP010000136.1:0-645 GCF_038440375.1 Bacillus sp. OTU530 | reverse complement strand
TGAATGGGATGCATTGCTAAAAGGCTATGCGGCTGCTTACCCTGAATTAGCGACAGAGCTTACTGACGCAATAGAAGGCCGCCTTCCTGAAGGATGGGAAAACAATCTTCCAAAATACGGCTTAGGAACAGCAACTGCTACACGTAACTCTTCTGGGGAAGCAATCAACGCGATCGCAGGAGTAGTTCCAGCTTTCTTTGGCGGTTCTGCAGACCTTGCAGGTTCTAACAAAACATATATGAAGAACGCAAAAGACTTCACAAGAGAAGATTATAGCGGCAAAAACATTTGGTACGGCGTTCGTGAGTTCGCGATGGGCGCGGCGATGAACGGAATTGCGCTACATGGTGGTTTAACGACATTCGGCGGTACATTCTTCGTATTCTCTGATTACCTACGTCCGGCAATTCGTCTAGCTGCTTTAATGAAATTGCCTGTTACGTATGTATTCACACACGATAGCATTGCAGTAGGAGAAGATGGTCCAACGCATGAGCCAATTGAACAGCTTGCTTCTTTACGTGCAATGCCAGGTCTTTCTGTGATCCGTCCTGCAGATGGAAACGAATCTTCCGCTGCATGGCAGCTTGCGGTAGAATCTAACAAACCAACAGCTCTTGTGTTAACTCGTCAAGACTTGGCTGC
>NZ_JASATP010000135.1:0-647 GCF_038440375.1 Bacillus sp. OTU530 | reverse complement strand
GCTTACACCTCAGACCTATCAACCTGATCATCTTTCAGGGATCTTACTAGCTTGACGCTATGGGAAATCTCATCTTGAGGGGGGCTTCATGCTTAGATGCTTTCAGCACTTATCCCGTCCGCACATAGCTACCCAGCGATGCCCTTGGCAGAACAACTGGTACACCAGCGGTGCGTCCATCCCGGTCCTCTCGTACTAAGGACAGCTCCTCTCAAATTTCCTGCGCCCGCGACGGATAGGGACCGAACTGTCTCACGACGTTCTGAACCCAGCTCGCGTACCGCTTTAATGGGCGAACAGCCCAACCCTTGGGACCGACTACAGCCCCAGGATGCGATGAGCCGACATCGAGGTGCCAAACCTCCCCGTCGATGTGGACTCTTGGGGGAGATAAGCCTGTTATCCCCGGGGTAGCTTTTATCCGTTGAGCGATGGCCCTTCCATGCGGAACCACCGGATCACTAAGCCCGACTTTCGTCCCTGCTCGACTTGTAGGTCTCGCAGTCAAGCTCCCTTATGCCTTTACACTCTTCGAATGATTTCCAACCATTCTGAGGGAACCTTTGGGCGCCTCCGTTACTTTTTAGGAGGCGACCGCCCCAGTCAAACTGCCCACCTGACACTGTCTCCCGCCCCGATAAGGGGCG
>NZ_JASATP010000134.1:0-677 GCF_038440375.1 Bacillus sp. OTU530 | reverse complement strand
ACCTTTTTTAATACTATCAATCACTTTTTTAAATCCTTGGTTTTCTGCACCTTCTTTGAAGAACACACCAATAACAGCTAGACGACCATCTTGTGCTTTATTTACAAAATGAGCTTCAATTGGATAATGCTTACCATCAAGTTTATGCTCACTGGGTGCATGAAAATGGAATTGTGTTAAATCAAAGTCACGACCATCGATTTTTGCTGTTCCAGTAACGTCTACTTGGATACTGTGACCATTGTCCACTTCATCAAGTACAGCATTATTATAGTTAAGTTCGATTGCTCCATTGTCTTTCATTTCCTGTGCCTTAGTTGTGTCAATGTTGATTGGTGATTGTGTATCGCCTGATTCAAACTCCCAATTTTTTTGATCTTTGTAATTCACTTCTTGGGTTGCGGTTGCCTTTTCTTCTTTTTCTTTTTTGTCAGTTGAAGTTATGTTATTACATCCTGCGATAAGTAGGGAAAGTGTCAGTAAACTTACCCATATAAAATTTACTTTCATGTTAAGCCTCTTTTCTTAGAAGATGAGGATAAGTATACCCCTTGAAAATAAGTATCACAATATTTTTTTGTTAAATTTGTCCAAAAGATCCCAACAACCTCTATTGAGGGTGGGGATTTTTTGAATGGGGTTCTCAAAAAATACTACCCGTTCTTTGCACAATTTTT
>NZ_JASATP010000133.1:0-693 GCF_038440375.1 Bacillus sp. OTU530 | reverse complement strand
GATATACATTGCCACGGGTTCACCGTCAGGTCAAATTATCCGTTTCTATGCACATTGCATCTGATGAGAGTCGTTTTGCTACATCGAGAAATTGTCTAACCATGGTTGAATTATCATCACTTCGCCAGGCGATACTCATTTCCACGCGCGGGGCTTCTCCCTCGATGTTTACATACGCGACGTCCCGTGCATGTAAATTCCCTGTTGATCTTGGTACGATACTTATACCAAGCCCTGCAGCAACCAACCCAACAACTGTCCGTATTTCTTTCACGTCTTGACGGATGATTGGGCTGAAGCCAGCATTGTGACATTTCGAGATGATATCATCGTACCAGCTCGGCAAAACCTCCCTCTCCACTAATATAAATCTTTCTGCGCTGAGATCACCCATTGATATTGAAGAGCGTTGGGCGAGTGGATGCAACTTCGGTACGACGGCGATACAAGTCTCTTGATGAATTGGAAGGAATGATATGAGTGGATCAACCACAGGGGTTCTTACAAAGCCAATGTCGATGTCCTTACTGTGAAGTGCCTCAATTTGCAATGGTGTAGGCATCTCACGAACAACCAAATCTACACATGGAAACTGTTCATTAAACGCCCGAAGAATGATTGGAAGAATATCGAACGTTGCAGATCCGACAAATCCCAGCACTAACCGACCAAGCATTCCCATCTGTGCCTTTA
>NZ_JASATP010000132.1:0-694 GCF_038440375.1 Bacillus sp. OTU530 | reverse complement strand
GAGCCCGACGAGCTACCAGACTGCTCCACCCCGCGACGATATTTTTTAAATTTTATATGGTGGAGGATGACGGGCTCGAACCGCCGACCCTCTGCTTGTAAGGCAGATGCTCTCCCAGCTGAGCTAATCCTCCACATATTATATTGGTGACCCGTACGGGATTCGAACCCGTGTTACCGCCGTGAAAGGGCGGTGTCTTAACCGCTTGACCAACGGGCCAGATAATGGCGGAGAGCGAGGGATTCGAACCCTCGATACGCTTGTGACGTATACACGATTTCCAATCGTGCTCCTTCGGCCTCTCGGACAGCTCTCCATTTGGCTCCGCAAGTAGGATTCGAACCTACGACCTATCGGTTAACAGCCGATTGCTCTACCGCTGAGCTATTGCGGAATATAATTTTAATTTCAAGCCCTTAAGGCCAGCCTAGCGACGTCCTACTCTCACAGGGGGAAACCCCCAACTACCATCGGCGCTGAAGAACTTAACTTCCGTGTTCGGTATGGGAACGGGTGTGACCTCTTCGCCATCATCACTAGACCTATTATTTTGACTCATATTAGAGACAATGATTATTATATCATGATCTTTTATAAAGTCAACAGGAATTTTGATATTCCTTCAAAACTAGATAACAAACTGTGTTATGCAATTATATGATTAAGCCCTCGATCGATTAGTATCTGTCAGCTA
>NZ_JASATP010000131.1:0-793 GCF_038440375.1 Bacillus sp. OTU530 | reverse complement strand
TTCAAAATGACAGGTAAAGATTTAACATGTAAGAAAATCATCACAGTCGCCTGTGGCACTTATCGATAATACAACAAACCACTTCTATTTGTGAATACCTTTTTTAAATTTTTTTAGTGTTGATAAAAAATTCCAGGTTCTGGTGCAAATACAATGAAAGTTTAAAAAAATGAATAGGTTCCTTTCGGAATCCTACCTTATGCTGTAAGTCCAAACAATTGATGTATAAATTCCTTATGGTTTTTGACAGACTTCTCCCGTAAGAAAACTTGCTTCTTTTGAAGCATATGCATCGCTTCCATACCACTCAATATCCTTTTGGCAGTTCGAAACGATTTCAATCCTAGCATGGACTGTTTGCGGAACAATCTTGTTATAAAAGAAACAACTTTGTTGTCATTCAACAGTACTCTGGTGTTAATATGTAGCGACAAATAATTTATGAAAGAAATACGACAAGGAAAAGAGAAGGTCATTTTATCGTTTTGGGATGCTGCAAAAATTTTAGCTTGATGGCTATACGGCACTACCCCTATTTTAAAAAGTCCATAAAGTTGAATTTTGCAACGAATTCTTGTTTCTCTTACAAATATCGAAATTGATATTAGAATATTCAGAAAAAATATGGTATAATAGAAAAAAGGACAAGGAGTTGATTTCTTGATGGAAAATAATTTACTTAGTGTATCAAAACAATCTGAAGTAGAAGTCCTGGATTCTGTATATGCTAAAATGGTGTTAGACAAAGCTCTTCGTGATTTTCGAAAAAAGCAAATCCAAAAAGAAATCGACC
>NZ_JASATP010000130.1:0-832 GCF_038440375.1 Bacillus sp. OTU530 | reverse complement strand
CCCAACCGAATCCTTCCGTCTCATTTCCTTCATAAATATAACGACAGTTCGCCTTACCGCTAACAACATCCTGCAAATCTTCATATGTTGCACCGTTCTGTTCCTGCATAATAATGTTTTGCGTATACTCCGATTTTAGAACACGCCCTGGCGTTCCTATTGTCCTCTTAATAATTACTGTATCCGTCTCTTTTGCACTAACAATTGCCTGCTTATATTTCTCGTTTGCATGAATGCACTCTTGAGTAGCAATAAAGCGAGTACCCATTTCAATTCCTTCTGCCCCCAATGCAAAAGCTGCCAATAAACCTCGTCCATCGCCAATTCCACCACTCGCTAAAACTGGAATCGATACGGAATCGACTACACGAGGAATAAGCACCATTGTACCAATATCGTCTCGCCCTAAATGTCCTCCACCCTCCTGTCCAACTGCCATTACAGCGTCAGCGCCAAGTTGTTCAGCTTTCTGTGCCTGTCTAACGCCTGCCACGAGGACAAGAGTTCGAATATTTTCTCCCTTTATGCGTTCAAAAATTGGTTGTGGATTAGCACCTGTAATAGAAATTGCAGGCACCTTTTCTTCAATAGCAACTTCAAGCAACTCCAGATATTGTCCGTCGTGCCTTGCAATAGCAAAATTGACACCGAATGGCTTATTTGTAAGCATACGAACTTTACGGATTTCTTCCCGAAGTTTTTCTGGTGTACCTAGGGTTGCAGCAGTAATTTGTCCGAGTCCTCCTGCATTCGAAACTGCGGCTGCCAATTCGGCATAAGCGAGGTACGCAAGTCCTCCTTGTACAATCGGATATTTAATTCCAAAAATCTC
>NZ_JASATP010000129.1:0-877 GCF_038440375.1 Bacillus sp. OTU530 | reverse complement strand
ATATTTTCCTAGCATATCCGGTCAACGGCAGGTTCGGGTATTGAAGAAATAAAAAGTAATAAATAAAGAATAAGACAATTCCACCACATAGCCCTAAAAGAGTCGCAATCCAAGCATCTTTTTTGGCAGTTATTCCATAACTTACGACCAGTGCACTTCCAAGTTCGAACAAAAACATCATGGCAAATAGTTGAATGGCACTAATTTTTGCTTTCTCCATCGTCTAAGAGATCTCCCCTCCATTATCCATTACACGGATTGATCCACACGTTTATACATCTCATCTAGTCATTTATCCTATCCTACTATCCTATTCTCAATACTTTTAAGGAGTAACTTTGTTTCTCGTATTGTATTTGAAAGCAAAAATCTAGTGCAAGCATCTTTACACGAGGTAACGTACGATGTGCTTAGGTCTTCTTATCATTTGCGTTCCCAGATGGCACAATCTGTCATGAAAACAGTCATTGCGAGATATAAAACAAACCAGAGCAATGGACATGATTGGTCTATGGTACAGTTTAAAAAACCAGAATACGATCTTGTGTGGAATCGTGATTACTCCCTTACACAACAGGTATTTTCCATTAATACACTGCAAGGTCGTGTGAAAGTTCCTTTTGAAACAAAGGGAATGGAGCAATATTTTGATGGCTCTTGGTCCTTTGGGACTGCCAAGTTAGTGTACAAGTATAAGAAGTGGTTTTTGCATATCCCTATGACAAAGGAGGTGCAAGAAGCAGCTGATTATGGAATGAGGCAAGTAGTAGGAATTGATTTTGGTATGAATTTCGTTGCCACTTCTTATGACTCACAAGGCAATACATCCTTTTTTAATGGGAGGACAATGAAACACAAACGTGCAAGATACAAAGCC
>NZ_JASATP010000128.1:0-886 GCF_038440375.1 Bacillus sp. OTU530 | reverse complement strand
AGGAAATAAAAAGCCCCCCAAAAAAGGATCCCTCTTGAAAAAGGTCTTGCTTGTGTGTTTACTGATGGGTATCTTTTCGGTGGGATCAGGAGTTGCTATTTTCTTTTATATGATTAAGGATGTTCCCCCAATAGATGCTTCAAAATTAGCGGACCCACTATCGACGAAGTTTTATGATAAAGATGGGGCTTTTATTTACGAATATGGAAAGGAAAAGCGAACAAAGATTACGTACAATCAAGTTCCAAAAGTGTTGGAACAGGCGTTTATTTCGACTGAAGACTCACGTTTTTATCAACATCATGGCATTGATATAAAACGGACTAGTAAAGCGATTTTCGAAAATTTAACTGGGGGCTTCGGGTCCCAGGGCGGAAGTACCATTACACAACAAGTAATCAAAAACTCATTTTTGTCTCCTCAAAAAACATTAAAACGAAAAATACAGGAATGGTATTTAGCGTATAAGTTGGAACAAAAATATTCTAAGCATGATATTTTAACCATGTATTTAAACAAAATTAACTTAGGGAACCGTTCTTATGGAGTTGCTGCCGCTGCGATGAATTACTACGGTATTGAAGCGGATGACTTGAAGAAATTGACGCTTCCACAGGCTGCTATGTTGGCCGGATTGCCGCAAAGTCCAAACAACTACGATCCTTCTAAACAAGAAAACGTAAAGGCAGCCACAAAACGCCGTAATCTTGTCTTGAGTTCCATGCATAGACAAGGATATATTACGGAACAACAAATGCAGGATGCGATGAAGGTTCCAGTAACGAAAGGCATTGTTCCGAAAGTGAATCAAGAAGGGATGCCATATGAGGCGTTTTTGGATGCTGCAACGAAAGAAGTTGAAAGCAAATTAAAAGACGTCAATGTC
>NZ_JASATP010000127.1:0-906 GCF_038440375.1 Bacillus sp. OTU530 | reverse complement strand
TTGGAATCTATCGGTTCAACGTTAGATTCCAAAACACTCGTGTCATCCTTGAGCATTGCAGAGCAGCAGATGGTTGAAATTGCGCGTGCGCTTTCGTTTCAAGCGGAAGTATTAATCATGGATGAACCGACAGCAACTCTTACAGATAAAGAAATTGATAAGCTATTTGTTATTATTGATCAGTTAAAAGCCAAAGGTGTAGCGATTGTGTATATTTCGCACAGAATGGATGAGATTTTCAAAATTTCCGATCGTTGTACTGTATTCCGGGATGGTCAGTGGGTTAGCAGTATGCCTATTGAGGAGACGAACCCAGATCATTTAGTGAAATTAATGGTGGGGCGTGAACCGAAGGATATATTCCAACGACAGCTTGGCAGCGGCGTACAGGTGACAGAGCAGGTTCCTGTTCTTGAGGTTAAGGGATTATCTGATAATAAAGTAATAGATAAGATCAACCTACAGGTATATCCTGGGGAAGTGGTAGGACTTGCAGGGCTAGTCGGGGCAGGACGAACCGAGCTCGTTCGAACCATCTTTGGATCTGTTGCCAATAAATCAGGTGACATTTTGATTAATGGGCAACAGGTAGACATTGCTTCTCACCGGGATGCAATTGAAAATGGTATTGCCCTTGTACCAGAAAGCAGAAAGGAACAAGGATTGTTTCTCGATTTGTCTGTCAAAGAGAATATAGCAATGACAATGATGCAAAAGTATAGCCATTCAGGGATTTTAAATTGGAGAGAAATTCAGCAAGAGGCAGCAGATTATATTCAGAAGCTACGTATTAAAGTTTCATCTCCTGAACAAAAGGTAATTAATTTAAGCGGCGGCAATCAACAAAAGGTTGTTTTGGCAAAATGGCTTCTCATTCAGCCAAAAGTGCTGCTTCTGGATGAACCA
>NZ_JASATP010000126.1:0-940 GCF_038440375.1 Bacillus sp. OTU530 | reverse complement strand
TGTTTGTGGCAAACTAATTATGTAACGTTTGGCAATCAATTTATGTAGCCCTTTTGGGCACAAAAAAAAGCCACTTGCCAACATCCTCTTATCAACATACACTCCCTGTTGGGTATCAAGACGACGGGAGGGTATGAGTTTAGGAGATGTTAGCAATGGCAGAAATTAATTATATCAGACATGAAGTGAACACAAAAGGTAGTTCCTATAATAGTATTGCAAAGAAAATAGAACGAGATCCAAGAACTATAAAGAAGTATGCAGAAATGGAGGACTTCAGTCCTCAAGAGAAGCTCCAACAGATACGACCTGCAAAAGTAATGGATCCTGTAAAACCTATTCTAGACAAATGGATTCAAGAGGATCTTCAGAAGAAAAGGAAGTTTCGTAGAACAGCTAAACGTATGTATGACCTACTTGTAGAGGAGTATGACTTTACAGGATCAGACCGTTCTGTTCGTCATTATGTTTCTCACCAAAAGAAAAAATTAGTGGAAGAGGCTGAGTCAGCAGCATTACCATTAGAGGCCAAAACAGGAACAGCACAGGTGGATTTCGGAGAAGCACCATTCCAATATGATGGCAAAGTGATTACCTTGCCGTATCTAGTGATGTCCTTTCCTTACAGCAATGCTTTTTACTTTCAAGTGTTTCCTTCTCAGAATCAGGACTGCTTTATAGAAGGCCTAAAGCGGATATTTCATTATATCGGGGGAGTACCGAAGGTAATTCGTTTTGATAATCTTTCAGCAGCAGTAAAAAAGGTTTTACCGCACGGGGAGCGTGAATTGACAACACAATTCCAGAACTTCGTTCTCCATTATGGATTCCAGTATGAGTTCTGTAATCCTGGCAGTGGAAATGAAAAAGGTCATGTGGAGTCCATGGTGAAGTATGTGCGTAATAATTTTTTATTGCCAGAACTTTCTCTTGTGAACAT
>NZ_JASATP010000125.1:0-951 GCF_038440375.1 Bacillus sp. OTU530 | reverse complement strand
TTCAAGTGGAAACATTATCAACCTGACATTATTTTATTAACAGTGAGATGGTACCTACGGTACAACCTTAGTTTATATGCGATAGGTAAGGCTTTGATATTATCTCTGCCTTTTCCCCCGCACCTAACCGTGCATGCATCTTTCGATGCACACGGCTATCCATCTAGTTGATTTTCTTATTTATAAGTTCTAAGCCACAGTGTTTACGAAGCTGGTTAAGTTTCTTGAAGGATTTATCATCCAGTTGTAACACTTCCATGTATTTTTGAATCGTCTGTTCTTTTGTCGCATGTATTAAGATATGTACCCATTCATGAACAATTCGTAGGTTTGAGTATGAGTTATCGTTACTTACATGAAATGGTTTTACATGGTGACAGTGAACCGTCTCCGCAGGAAGGAATATGCCGGTTACTTCACATTTACCATCTACCATACTGTATCGGCTGATACGATTATCAAAAAACTCTATACCGTATTTTTCTTCTTTCCCATTTGCTATCATTTTCTGAATTTCAGTTCCAATGGATGGCTTTAGAGCCCTATACATTTCAATTCTTCCCTGTATTGTAAATGGTGTTAAGTTTTGTGAAAAATTCATATTGTTATGAGTTCGCACATCAGCTAACGGGTACAGCCAAACTTCTGCTACTTTATACGTTGTGTATGTTTCAGAATAGAACTTTTTATAACTCGGTGACGAGTTATGGGGCTTCCCCCTACAAGCAATGAGTTTGAGACGATTATACATGGTTCTGCTTAGGTCGTAGGCGATTCTTGAGAACTCTATATTTACGTGAGTTGCTTTCCTGAAGTAGTTATGCAAACCAAGTACAAATGAATTGAATAACAGTGCGTTTTTTGCTGTGGGAGAGAACCGAATGTTTCGAATCAACTCTCTCCCTTTTCTTTTGATTTGCTGTTTCTTACTATCCTTTATTCCTGTATGTG
>NZ_JASATP010000124.1:0-990 GCF_038440375.1 Bacillus sp. OTU530 | reverse complement strand
CAACCTCTAAATCAGATTTTCCAAGCGTTCTTCTCTTCATAATAACCATCCTCTCTGCTTAAATTAAGGTGTAAAATAGTTAATTTTTTCTAAACATTACCAAATTTATTATAATCTAAGATTAAGAAACGGGTAAAGAATAAGGACTTACAGGCTGCCGAGAAACCTTAACAGCCTGATCAGGAGTATAGCAATAAGGAAATAAGGGACTATCTGCAATTTACTGGTAAAGTTAGAGCAAAATGCAGGATTTACAACGCTAATTGGGGGGCATTATTTGCACTACTCATTATGTATCAGTACTTTTATTAAAAATATAATAGTATAGGTTATAGAAATGGAATATAAAGAGTACCATTTCATTCATAATGCATGGGATGGAGTTGATGAGATTGGAATTCATAAAGGGAAATACAAGTGAACGTTAACTTGTAGAATGACTATTATCTACATTGGATATTTTACACATAATCCAAGATGACAAGGTAAAAGAAGAAATGAGCAATCATACATACTTACCTGTATTACAATCCATTGTGTATGGGAATAAAGAGGATAAAAAACATCGATTTGAAGGATTTACGGATGTAGAAATGATTTATTATTTTGTACATAGACAGAAACATGTAGATAAAAATGAAAAGTTATCGGAAACAACGGTAAAAGATTATGTACGAGATATCTTTCAATTTTATAAACATTGGCTTCAATATCTAGCTTACTCTGACCATGGAGAAGCTTCTCAAGAACAAACAGGGAATTATCTTCAATTTCTTAAGCCGCGACATATTGAAATGTATCAAACAGATTGGATGCTGGAAAAGGCTAGTTATAAGCCAGCTATCATTGCTGAACCTAAACATAGCTTCAATATCACCTTAGTATCAAGATTCATTCTGTACTACGTTTTCAGCACTTGAAATTTTCCACACTAAAAGCACAAAGAAACCTCACTCTTGTAGCTATTATATACAAAAGTGAGGTTTCTTT
>NZ_JASATP010000123.1:0-1039 GCF_038440375.1 Bacillus sp. OTU530 | reverse complement strand
GTGCACCTCACGACTGTTTGCAAAACGAACCCAACCTAACTTCGGCAATTTCATGCGATTGCCTGCAATACTTACTTCAGGAAGCTGATTCTTCTTTTCAATATTTGTCGTGTAAGATTGCACCTTATTTTTCTGACTTTTAAAACGTGGGGCTTCATTTTGCTTCTTAAAGAAACGGTCAAATGAGTCTGCAAGGTGCTTCAAGGATGATTGCAGAGAATGTGAATCAACCTCTTGTAGCCAAGTGAATTCTTTTTTCAGTTGCGTAAGTTGGGAAGAACAAGCACTATAGGATAAGCCTTTTCCTGTTGCTTGACATGTCTCGTTCCACAAAGAAAGGAAACGATTGAAGACAAAACGACTGCAGCCAATTGTTTTCGCAATCAGCACTTCTTGTTCTTGATTTGGATATAAACGAAACTTATACGCTTTGTTGATGAACATTCTCTTCACCTCGTCTCTTTCCAAGATAATAAACGATCATACGTTCTGTTTATATTTTAACAAATTCCAGTACACGATGAAAGAATTTTTTGCTTCGCAAAGCTGAAATTCACCTCCTACTTATTTCTGGGTTCATCCCCTTCAAGAAATTGAAGTAGGGGTACTCTTTTAGCAAAATCTGATAGAATTTTTTATCAACACTAAAAAAATTTTTTAAAAAAGGTATTCACAAATAGCAGTGCTTTGTTGTATTATCTGTAAGTGCCGCAGATGACTGTGATGATGTTCTTAAATGTGAAATCTTTACTTGTTATTGTGAATGGCCCGTTGGTCAAGTGGTTAAGACACCGCCCTTTCACGGCGGTAACACGGGTTCGAATCCCGTACGGGTCACCATAGTGGAGGATTAGCTCAGCTGGGAGAGCATCTGCCTTACAAGCAGAGGGTCGGCGGTTCGAGCCCGTCATCCTCCACCAGTGATGATGGCGGTTGTGGCGAAGTGGTTAACGCATTGGATTGTGGCTCCAACATTCGTGGGTTCGATTCCCATCAATCGCCCTTTTATCTTTTAATCAGATTATATAGATTTATTTTC
>NZ_JASATP010000122.1:0-1057 GCF_038440375.1 Bacillus sp. OTU530 | reverse complement strand
TTAATTTTTCTTATAAATAAGAATCCACCAATTTTGCCAGGTGTTCTTTCACTTTCTCTTTTAAAGGTAAATCATTAACATACGAAGAGGTTATACGTTGAGCATTTTGAAAGTCTTGCTGAATATAGTCTTGAACTTCACGGATATAACCTGAGTCATAAATATAACAGTTCATTTCATCATTCAAGTGAAAGGAACGCGAATCAAAATTTACTGTTCCAACCATTAATACTTTTTCATCAATCACGAACACCTTCCCATGCAAAACCCCTTGTTTGTATGCATATATCTCTATTCCCTCAGACAGAGCTTTTCGAATGTAAGGATAAGCAGCTTGTTTTACCAAGATGGCATCTGAGTGGGGGGACCAAAGGATTTTTACCCGAACTCCTCTTTTTCGAGCATCAATCAGCGCTTTCCAAATTGTCTCATCCTTAGGTATAAAATACGGAGTTAGGATAGTGATGGACTTTTGAGCTTGATGAAAGAAATTTGCATAGCTCTGTGACAACTTATCTCCACTATACGCAATGATTTGATGGGAGATTGGTCCTTTTTCAGACGTAACATTAGCTTTCGGAATCGTTTGTCCGGTATTTTGTTTCCAATCGCTCTCAAATTGGCTTTCTAAATCTTGTACCCCTTCCCCACTTATTCGAAGATGGTAATCTCTCCAATGACCGAGTTTTGCTTTTTCTCCTAGGTATTTCTTACCTATGTTAAACCCACCAATATATCCAATTTTCCCATCAATTATTGAGTTTCGTCGATGATTACGATGCTCTAGAGAAGAAAATAGATAGGGAAAATCTGGTTTATTATAATAAGCAAAATGAACCCCTTCTTTTAGTAATGCCTGCTTCTCTTTCTCTTTTAGTAAAATACCGCCCAACCTGTCTACAGCATAATACACTTCCAGCCCTTCTCTGCTTTTTTGCTTCAATAAATCTAAAAATTGATGACTGATTTTATCATCTGCAATAGAGAAAAAATTAATGTGTATATAGTGCTTGGCTTGTTTCATGTCATCAAACAGTTGCCGATGAAGGACTTTTCC
>NZ_JASATP010000121.1:0-1145 GCF_038440375.1 Bacillus sp. OTU530 | reverse complement strand
TATAAGTTGAATTTAATTTTCACATCCTGATACACAGTCTATTAATGACTTCTTCCGGTGTTTCGTTAATAGAAGAAATGAATGCTTGCACATGTTTTCGAATTTCTCTTACAGAAGCATGAAACACATTGTAAATAACGGCACTTTTCAGCCACTTCCACAGCCCTTCAATCAAGTTCATTTCGGGGCTGTACGGTGGTAAAAACACAAATTCTAATCGGTTTTTATGTTCCTCTAGAAAAGGATGAATGAGACTGGCATGGTGAATCCGTGCATTGTCTAGCACCATAACAATTTTGCCGATTGGATATTGCTTCAGGACATACTGAAGAAAACGTAGAAATGCTTCTGCATCGTACCGTTCTTCTTCTGTGCAGTGAACTTTTCCTGTTTCATAATTGAGGATGCCAATGAGTTTCACGCCATGGTGTTTGCCGTACGTTGGAATCTTGCGCTGTTTTCCGCGTAAAAACCAAGTATACTGAACTGCTTGGTAGTCTCGAATCATGCATTCATCTTGAAACAACAGGTGATCAATGTTTTCGTCAATCAATCTTTTTTTAAAGCAGGAAATGTTTCTTCACGAAAAGCAGCCTGTTTGACGGCATCTCCTTGCGCTAAGGTGTAAGTGGCCTTTGAGTAGCTAAGACCTAGACTGCTCAAAAGACGAGACATCCCACGGAGGGTGTACTTCTTCTGCCACTTCTGTTCTACAAATGACACGATCAGCGCTAATGTCCAATTATGACGAGCGGTGAACCCAACATCAACCGGAAGAGAATGCACCACCGTTTGTATGAGTTCTTTCTCCTGTTCTGGTGTCAGTTTATGTGGTGCGCCTGGAGAAGCTCGTCTGATGAGTCCTTCTAGACCGTTTTTACGATACGCTCTCACATATTCGCCCACTGTCTTTTCGTTTCGACCAACAATCTTAGTAATTTGCGCATACGTGTAGCCTTGTAAAAAGAGAGAGACCGCTTGATAACGCTCATGCATTCGCTTATCTTTCGTTTGTTTCATGGCTTGTTGGACAGTTTCTAATTCAGCTGCTTGTGTTTTCATTTTACGTCTCTCCCTATTTCGTTCCTGTTTTTCCTTATTGTAACACAGGGAGAGGAAAGGTGATTATTTAGTTCAACTTATAT
>NZ_JASATP010000119.1:0-1216 GCF_038440375.1 Bacillus sp. OTU530 | reverse complement strand
TGGATAGGCTACACTTAGTTGGACAGAAAAGTTAAGGTCAAGTAGACTAAATCTAATATAAATTAGGAGAATCTACGATGACAAAAAGAGAGAGACGAAAGTTTACAGATGAGTTCAAACATCAGATGGTCCAGCTATATTTGAATGGCAAGCCAAGAAAAGATATCATTCGTGAGTATGACCTTACCCCTTCTTCTTTGGATAAGTGGATCAATCAGAGTCAGGACACTGGGTCATTCAAGGAAAAGGATAATCAAACAGCTGAAGAAGCTGAACTTATCAAGCTCCGTAAGGAAATTAAGCAACTCCAAATGGAGAACGATATTTTAAAGCAAGCTGCGCTGATACTAGGACGAAAGTAAATGTGATTCGCAATAATCAACATAAATACTCGATATCAGCAATGTGCAAAGTCCTGCAACTTCCAAGAAGCACGTACTATTACGAAGTGAAAGAGCGTGTGTCAGAGGATGATGTAACCTCCGACGTGATCGACATTTTTCAAGAGAGCCGTCAGAATTATGGAACACGCAAGATCAAAGTAGAACTGAAGAAACGTGGACACATCGTTTCGAGACGGAGAATTGGTCGAATTATGAACGAACAGGGACTTGTCTCTACTTATACCGTGGCTCAATTTAAGCCTCAAACAAAGGAGTGCAACGAGTCAGACCAAGCGAACGCGTTGAACCGTAGGTTCCACCAAGAAGAGGAATTAACAGCTGTCGTAAGCGACTTAACATACGTAAGAGTCAATAAAAAATGGCATTATGTATGTGTATTTGTTGATCTCTTTAATCGTGAGATCATTGGTTGCAGCGCCGGTCCTCATAAAAATGCCAGCTTGGTTTACCAGGCATTTGCATCTATCCAGAAGGATCTTCGCTATATTCAGCTGTTTCATACAGACCGTGGAAGTGAATTCAAAAACAAGCTGATTGATGAAGCACTCGAAACGTTTGGAATCCAGCGTTCCCTTAGTATGAAAGGCTGCCCCTACGATAACGCCGTAGCTGAGGCAACATTCAAGATTATCAAAACAGAGTTCGTGAAAGGTCGCTATTTTGATAGTCTTGAGGATTTAATCAGAGAGCTACACGACTATGTGAATTGGTTTAATCACGTTCGAATTCATGGAACGCTTGGGTACGTAAGCCCGGTTCAGTACAAACTTGAGCACCTTAAGAAAACTGTCTAGCTTAGTGTTGACAGTCCA
>NZ_JASATP010000118.1:0-1344 GCF_038440375.1 Bacillus sp. OTU530 | reverse complement strand
GGGCAGGTTAGTGAAAAAAGAAAGAATAAAATGTAGTTGTATTCGAAAAGAAAAATAAATAACTTATATACATTCCGCATATTGTCAATCCAGTATGTTATACTGTAAACAAACCTTTGAAGCTTTTAATCTTTTACCATTACCTGTACCATCTCCCTACTCGAACGTTGAGTAGGGTTTTTTATTGAGTATTATACAGAGAACATAAAAAAACAGGCCCTATATAAAGAGCCTGTTTGTATAAATGATTTAAGATTAAGCAGCTTTTTGAACGTTAGCAGCTTGAGCTCCACGAGCACCTTGCTCAACGTCAAACGTTACTTTTTGACCTTCGTCTAAAGATTTGAAGCCGTCACTTTGGATTGCAGAGAAGTGTACGAATACATCGTCTCCATTTTCACGTTCGATAAAGCCAAAACCTTTTTCTGCATTAAACCATTTAACTGTACCTTGTTCCATTTTTGTTGCCTCCTAGTGTGTTACCACACATTGTATTACTATCCTTGCCCAAAGTATCATCAAGACGAAAAGTCGATATTCATACTATCCTTTACACCGAACAAAAATAATTCTTCTTTATCATATCAGGAAACGGAAAAAATTGCAAATTATTGGAATTTAACTAAAATAGTAAAAATCCGCAAAGAAAAAGAAGAGCAATCATGCAATACAAACAAAGAACTCATAATGACCATTCTAATTAAGTTATCTTTGTTGAACGGGTGCTTTAATTGAGCAAGAAACTAAAAATTTTTAACTTCCGCTTTCGTAAATTATGTAAACTACAAAAATAAATTGGAGTCTTTTTATAAGGCTGTTTAAAAGATTGTTGTTTTTTAATAAACTTGTTACTAATACCACCTTATTTTTTGGGGGACAATACTTTTGAGGTGGTTGAAGTGCTTAAAAAGGTATTAGTATGTATTTTTGTTTTCCAACTAATTTCAACAAATGGCATTGCTCAAACTAATCAGCAAATACAAATATTCGATATAAATAAAGGTAAGGTAATAAAAGTTTTACAAATGAACACTGATTTACAGCAAGAGGCAGAGAAATTTCTTGAAGGCATAACAGGTGTATGTGTTAAATACAATCCTATTCCAAATAAAGGATTTATGATAAGAATTCCTTTAGAACCTAATATTAAGGTTAGAAACCAATGGTTTAATGACCTTGTAGATGAAGTAACAATCATATTTTCAGGTCAAGAAAAACCATATTTAATGGTTTTTGACGATGAAAACAAACCATATTTTTTAACATTTGAAGGCAATACAGGAAAATTCTTCGGATTATTGAACTTTAAACCATAGACCTCACGAAACCGACTTCCGATAAGTC
>NZ_JASATP010000117.1:0-1516 GCF_038440375.1 Bacillus sp. OTU530 | reverse complement strand
GATGTATTAAATGAGGGATTGTGGAGTAAGGCTGAGAAAGACCGAGATCGAAAGCATTATCAAAAAGGTGAATTCATTGCCAAACTCTATTTGGCAGATAAGGAGAAATTCCTACAACTGCCTGCCACGGAATTCTCATGCGTGAGATATGAGGAAGTTAAAGCTGATAAGTACGGTTACGTACGCTTGGATAATAAACAGTATTCGTCCTCTCCTCGCTTTGCCAAACAAAAGGTTTTGGCAAAAATCTCATACAATCTAGTAGAACTACTGACACCGGAGTACGAACTTATTGTTTCTCATACGCGTCTGTATGGAGAACAGCAGCAATCTACACAATGGCAACCATATCTGTCTCTCATGGCCAAACGTCCTATGGCAATTAAATATACAGGATTTTATGAACAGTTACCGTTGGAGTGGCAAACGTATCTTGAACAATGTACTGTACCGGAAAAACAACAATCTCTTCAGTTACTATCGGTACTCCTAAAAGAGCATGATTTCTCCACTCCTACCGAAGCCTTGCGTATTGCATCGGAACATGGTCATCCATCGGTTGAATCTATTAAGCAAGTGTTCTATCAACTCTTAAATGGAAGAGGGCAACGTCAAGATATTGAGATAAAAAGTGCAGTTCCTATTGTTCCAGCCGCCACACGGGGTTTAAAGCATTATGATAATCTGTTTGATACGACAGGCGGTGTGACATCATGAATCAGTTGATCCAAGAATATGCCAAACGCCTCAAACTAAGTTGGCTTAGGGAACACTATATGGAAATACAAGCACCCAACAACGAGGAATATCTACTGCGGGTATTGGAGCAAGAAGTTCAACAAAGGGAAGTAAGGAAAATCAATTTATTACTTCAACAAGCGACGTTGCCGAAGGTAGCAGGTAACCCCTTTGACTGGAAAGATATTAAGTTAGCACAAGGACTAACGAGGGATTATATCCTGTATGCGAACTTTATAGAACAACAAGAGAACCTCATTTTCTATGGTGGAGTAGGAACCGGAAAAACATATCTAGCGAGTCTAATCGGATTACATGCCGTCCAGGAACAGCATAAAAAGGTAAAGTTCTATACAGTGGCTACTTTAGTAAATCAGTTATTAGACGCACACGAAAAAGGCTCGTTGAGCCGTCTGTTTAAACAGATTGAAAAACTTGATCTACTTATTCTAGATGAATTGGGGTATATACCGCTACATAAGCAAGGAGCAGAGCTCCTATTCCAGGTTATATCTATGTGTTACGAGTTAAAAAGTATTATTATTACAACGAATCTACAATTTGGTCAATGGAACCATGTATTTGGGGACCCTATTCTAACAGAGGCGGTCGTCGATCGCCTTATCCATCACTCTCACTTACTTGTATTTAATGGCGAGAGTTACCGTTACAAAGAGTCCCTTTTACAACATAAATAAATCTAATTTAAATAGAGTGACTGTTGGCAGGTTGTGCATTTTTAATTGCCGTTTCCTACATTTTTTAGTTGCCAAATACA
>NZ_JASATP010000116.1:0-1527 GCF_038440375.1 Bacillus sp. OTU530 | reverse complement strand
CTAACTTTGCTCTTTATCAGGCTGCACTGGTAAGTGATTTTTTAGCTTTTTTCTTTTCGGACATTTTAAATACATAGCTAACAATAATCGGACAAATAATTGCGGATATTACACATGCAGCTGCAACTTGCGCAGTAGCCGCTGGTGCTACTGCAGCTAAGGCTGGATCTGCAGCTGCAACAACAGCTGGTGTAGCTACAGCATTTCCTGCAGTTGACCCTGTTGCTAAACCAACTATAGGATTTTCTTTAAATAACTTCAAAAGTAAGTAAGCGCCAATTCCAGTGAAGGCAGCTATTAATCCTAGTAATATACCCGGTCCTCCCGCTTTTATAATAGTTGAAAGATTCATTCCTGCACCTAATGGGAAGGAGAAGAATGGGATCAATAATAATTTACTGCTGCCAAGGAACTTTCTCATATCAGGATCAATATTTCCTAAGATCATTCCGATTACGATTGGAATTAATACTGCTACAAGTGTGTGAAAAGGAATTGCGGCAAGACCGGATGCACCTAATGCAACTAATGTAAAAAATGGACCATCCTTTAAAGAAAATAACGCATATGCCCCAACATCCGTTTCGTCACCATACGATGAAGCAAGAGATGCATATAAGCCGCCATTAGCATTTAATAGCGCTGCAAGGATTGCTAATGGTGATAATCCTAGTATTCCAGCAGGTCCAAAAAGCATTGCGACAGTTATCCCTATACCAGCACCTACTATAAATTTTCCTGTTAATAAGATTGCGCCTTTTTTTAATGCCTTTGGCGCCAACTTGAAGTGAATTTGTGAACCAATTAAAAACATAAAACATGCCAAAATTGTTGATGATGCTTCTTTACTGAATAATGCCGTTGTGAAACCGCCAATTTTTAAAACTTGTGGGAAAAATGTATTGGTTAATACCCCTAGAAAAAGCGGAACAACCATCAGACCACCTGGAATTTTATCAAGCGTTTTCTTAATTGGAATTTGCATATTTAATCCCCCTTTGTTTTATTACATGTCCATCATACCCTCCAGGAAACCGCTTTCATAGTTTATGAAAGTTTAATAAGTCTTTTTGTAAATAAAAAAAGTAAGCAGTTTCAAAAGCTGCTTACAGAAAGTTTTTTATTAAGTGTTCTTTAAATTGATTATATTCATGCTGGTACATAGGCCTGCCAATCGTTCCATAGATTACCTTGACTTCAAGTATTCCTAAGTCCTTTAGGAAATTCAGATACTTTCTTGCTGAAACCCTTGAGATTCCGTAAGCCCCCATTCAAACAACGCATATAAACACGCAGCATCTCCTGGTACGATGAATGTATCAATTTAAGGAGGTGCTTTCTATATGCCACAAAAACTAACGATTGTCCCCGTGACTTTACATACCGAAAACGAAAATACTACTGCAACAAATCCAGCAGTACTTTCCCAAAATCCTGCCTGCACGATCAAAACAGCCAACGCTGAAATTTCCTTCTTCAATGGTGTAGATGAGCACATCATCCAAACAGTCATGAGGGAGCTGAAAC
>NZ_JASATP010000115.1:0-1633 GCF_038440375.1 Bacillus sp. OTU530 | reverse complement strand
TGTACTTAAAGTAAACCAGCTAATAGTTTGTCAACATTTTTCAATTAAAACCTAATATACTTCGTGATATACTAAAAATGTGTATGACAAATAACCTTCCTTTCTCCCTTAATTGGAAGGTTTTGTGTTATTTAGTTAGATATAGGTGCTAATCTATATCTTGGAAAGCTGTTCTATTTTTTAAAAGGGCATAAATCCAATGTAAGAGCTTATTTACACAAGCAATGACAGCTACTTTAAAAGGCTTTCCTTCTTCACGTTTCTTATCGTAAAACACACGTAGTTTCTTATTACGAGGAATGATTTCATCAGTCGTCTTTGACTTACGACAATCACGAATGGCACACTGAACTGCCATATATAAGGCATGTCGAAGTCTACTAGACCCTCGTTTAGTGATTCGGTTTTTGGTGGCTGTAAACTTACCAGATTCGAAGACACTTGGGTCAACTCCAGCGAAAGCTACAAGCTTTTTAGGATCATTAAATCGGTCTATCTCTCCAATTTCAGAAATAATCGTGGCGGCGATTTTTTCTCCAATGCCTGGGATAGATTTGATAATATTATACTCTTCAATTTCTTTGGCAAGGGCATCTATTTCCGACTCTAACTTCGATAGATGCTCTTTGTATTGAAGAAGAATATTTATATACATACCGAGGCTCAGAATATGGCTCTGATATACTGTCTTCTCAAATGGATTACGAATGGCAGCTGCTTTAATTTGGATAGCTTTTTCATTTGCCCATTTCTTTGAGCGGCTCTTACATAATTCGTTTATCTTATCAGTGATAGCCTCTTCACTAGCGTTTAATATATCTTCAGAGGATGGAAATTCTAATAAAGTTAGAAGTGATACCACCGAATATAAATCCCCAAAAACACCTCTATATTCAGGAAAAACCTGATCTAGAACTGTTTGAAATTGAAGTTTAGTTTGGATCAGAAGCCCTGTAATATTCTCGTGCTGTCTTGTAAGGTTGCGAAGGTTTAAAAGTTGAATACCACGCTTTTTATAGGGTTCCAATTCCTCTTTATAGAACAGTTCACAGAGAAGATAAGCATCGGCCGCATCTGTTTTTACTTTCCTTAAACTTGAACCTTTCGCCTTATAAGAAATCAATGGATTGATGATAATTAACACATAACCACGTTCCTCTAAGTAATGAACAACTGGAGCTTGATAATGACCAGTTGATTCTAAAACAACCGAAGGTTTCTGACCTGTTTCCTTTGTTACTTCAACAAGAAATTTTACGAGTGACTCAAGTCCCTCAATGGTATGATGGATTTTAAAGCTCTTACGAAATGGCTTCCCTTTATCTAAAAATGCTTGGACCTGACTTTCTCCTTTCGAAACATCCAGACCTATGACTGGATTCATTCTAAATCTCCTCCTTTAAAATAACTGACCAGTAACCCCTAGTTCCTCCATGCAGTATCATAGCTTCGCTTGTTATACGAGATCATTGTCCCAACCAGCCTCAATCATGTTTCTACAAGTAGGGGGCGAACGGTTTACTTGACGGGGTCAAGCCCCACGGGCAGGTACGTTCTACCCTGGCTACTGTTATAATAAAACCATATAAAAAATGGTCAACCAGAATTATCTGGCTGACCTTATAATACGAAC
>NZ_JASATP010000114.1:0-1649 GCF_038440375.1 Bacillus sp. OTU530 | reverse complement strand
CACATCCATCAACTTAAGCATTTAGGCTATTCTTAAAGTTAAAAGCACGTTACTATTCTCTTATGTTAATGAGAAAGGGTGACGTGCTTTTTATGAATATGCATCCAAAACAAGAGTTGTCTTTATTTGCCGAAGAGTTGTATCGGTATATGTCTCCCGCTGCATTGGATCAATTAGCTATCGAAGCAGGCGGAATGAAACGAAAACGGAAGTGTTATGGACACCATTTTTTATCTTTGTGTGTATGGTTAAATCAACAAATCGCTACTACCTCGCTTACTCAACTTTGTAGTCAATTAGAAACTTCAACAGGAATCTTATTGAGCCCTGAGGGGCTTAACCGACGATTTAATTCGGCTTCGGTAACCTTCTTTCGAAGTGTATTTACTACACTTCTACAAGCTAAAATTGGAGGATTATCTAAGATTTCTCATTCTCTTTCTGCTTACTTTGAGCGTATTCGCATCCTTGATTCCACGACCTTTCAAGTTCCTGATCGATTTGCATCTACTTATCCAGGTGCCGGTGGATGTAGTCATAAAGCTGGTGTGAAAATTCAGTTAGAGTATGACTTGTTGAGTGGAGAATTTTCTGATGTACAAATTGAACCAGGAAAACGAAGTGATCAGGCGTATGGTGCGAGTCGAACGGACATGGTACAGAAAGACGATCTCTATATTCGTGACTTAGGGTATTTTCGTTTACAAGACTTTGAGTCCATCCAAGGTAAGCAAGGATATTATCTATCACGCCTTAAGCTACCCACGAAAATATATAGAAAAGAATTCAAAACAGTGGAATTTAAAACAAAACCTGCTCAATTGAAGCCTGTATATATAGAAATTCGTTTGGAAGACATCATGAAACAATTACAACCCGGGCAAGTATATGAGTTGAGGGATGTATATGTAGGGAGTAAAGACAAACTTCCTACGCGCATTGTGGTTTATAGGTGTACGGAGGAACAAAAGAAGAAACGCTTACACGATCGAGCTATTCGTGAAAAGAAAAAAGGGATTACATATACAGAGCGTACAAAACATTTACAAGGAATTACAGTATACATGACAAACATTCCTACGGAATGGGTACCAAAAGAGAAAATCTATGATTTATATTCATTACGTTGGCAAATCGAGCTGTTATTTAAAGTATGGAAATCTTGGTTTCAAATCCATCGTTGTAAATCTATTAAACAAGAACGATTAGAATGTCATTTGTACGGGCAATTAATCGGTATTCTACTTTGTTCTTCTACTATGTTTAAAATGAGAGAGCTCTTGTTGCGTAAGAAGCAAAAAGAATTAAGCGAATATAAAGCAATGTATATGATTAAAGACCACTTTTTACTGTTTTATCAGGCATTACATAAGAACACCCAAGAATTATCAAGGGTTCTCCTTCGTCTGTTTAACCTCCTACAGCGAAACGGACGAAAATCCCACAGATATAAGAAAAAAACAGTCTTTGATATTTTGGGTGTTGTTTATAATTATACCACTCCGACTCATCAGGTAGCATAGTTAAAAAAATAAACCCATTCGGGTTTATTTGGCATGCGTACTTTTAAAACATCTGTAAAAGGTAATGAAAAACTACTTGGAAACCTTAACTTTTATATAAAAATGAATCTTAAGTTGATGGATGTG
>NZ_JASATP010000113.1:0-1748 GCF_038440375.1 Bacillus sp. OTU530 | reverse complement strand
CGTTATGCCGATTGTAATAGCTGCACTGGTTGTTGCGGTAGCGAGTGTAGGTGATATGAAAAAGTTAGGGAAGCTCGGCGGCAAAACGCTCCTTTATTTTGAAATCGTTACCACGATTGCACTTGGGCTCGGATTACTGGCTGCAAACCTGTTTCATCCAGGTTCTGGTGTAGATATAACTCACCTGGCAAAAGGGGATATCTCAGCATACGAACAAACGGCAACCGCCACACAAAAGAATGGTTTTGCGGAAACAATCGTTCATATCGTTCCAAAAAACGTCTTTGAATCAATGGCGCAAGGCGATCTACTACCGATCATTTTCTTTTCCGTGTTATTCGGCTTAGGAGTTGCAGCGACTGGAGACAAAGGGAAGCCAGTGCTTCATTTCTTTGAAGGTGTGCTAGAAGCAATGTTTTGGGTAACAAATCAAGTGATGAAGGCTGCACCGTTTGGAGTATTCGCGCTAATTGCGGTGACAGTTGCCAAATTCGGCGTGGGTACGTTGCTTCCGCTTGGAAAGCTAATCTTAGTTGTGTATGGAACTGTAGTATTTTTTGCTGTTGTGGTGTTGGGGATAAACGCGAAATTGACAGGAACGAATATTTTCACACTTATAAAAATTTTGAAGGAAGAACTTATTCTTTCTTTTACAACTGCCAGCTCTGAGGCAGTGCTTCCGAACATTATGAAAAAGATGGAGCAATTTGGTTGTTCGAAGGCGGTTGTTTCTTTCGTTATTCCGACAGGCTACACATTCAACCTGACGGGCTCAGCGATTTATCAATCACTTGCCGCGCTGTTTGTTGCGCAAATGTACCATGTTCATATGTCACTGACAGCGCAAATCACATTATTATTTGTGCTCATGCTAACTTCCAAAGGTATGGCAGGGGTTCCAGGCGCTTCTTTCGTTGTTGTACTGGCAACACTCGGTTCTATGGGACTGCCTTTAGAGGGAGTTGCTTTAATTGCTGGTATCGACCGTATTTTAGATATGGTTCGCACCTCTGTGAACGTATTAGGAAATGCTTTGGCAGCCATTTCAATGGCGAAATGGGAGGGCGAATTTGATACAGACAAAGCACGCCATTATGTGGATTCCGTTAAAGACTCAAAGGTTGCATAAGAAATAGGAGAAGAATTCGAATGATGTTTTTCTGACTGCGCTTCACATTGCAACATTTAATAGGATATTTGTCGTTCTTACCTTATTAGTAATATTTTTCAATTAAAACACTGATTTTTTGAGTGAGTTATTAAAAAAATTAAAAAAATGATGAATATATTTTTATATATGTTATACTACTTGTAGATTTTAAGATAAGTAGTATAACATATTGAAGGGGGATTTATTAATTATGATTAATGTTGCTATTAATGGGTTTGGACGTATTGGAAGAATGGTATTTCGTCAAGCGATCAAAGAAAGCTCATTTCAGGTGGTAGCCATTAATGCGAGCTATCCGGCAGAGACGTTAGCACACCTGATTCAGTATGACACTGTACACGGGAAGTTTGACGGTACGATAGAGGTATTGCAAAATCACTTATTGGTAGATGGAAAGCTGGTTCAACTTCTGAATCAACGTAATCCGCAGGAGCTTCCTTGGAAGGAACTAGGCGTAGATGTTGTGATTGAAGCAACAGGAAAATTTAATGCAAAAGAACAAGCAAGTCTCCACCTAGAAGCAGGGGCAAAGAAGGTCATTTTAACAGCTCCTGGTAAAAATGAAGATGTTACGATT
>NZ_JASATP010000112.1:0-1884 GCF_038440375.1 Bacillus sp. OTU530 | reverse complement strand
AAGCATGTCGAAAATGTTACTTGCGGAGAGGTAATCCCCCGCTCTGTTCCGGCTAGCTTACTCGTGTAACCGCTTAAGAAGTGGTACATGGCTTGCTCTTTGGATAACTTGCTGATTGGAGGCAATACGCCGAATGCATCAGCTGTTAAGAACACAATGGTATTTGGATGTCCGGCAACGCTTGGAAGCATAATATTATCGATTGCGTCAATGGGATACGCGGCACGTGTATTTTCAGTTAGCGATACATCGTTGTAATTGGCAAGTCTAGTATTCTCGTCAATCGTAACATTTTCTAATACAGAACCGAATGTAATCGCATCAAAGATTTGCGGCTCCTTCTCGCGAGATAGATTCACGCATTTTGCATAGCAGCCGCCTTCAATATTAAACACACCGTCATCAGACCAGCCATGCTCGTCATCACCGATTAACTTGCGGTCTGGATCTGCAGATAGCGTTGTCTTTCCTGTACCGGATAAGCCGAAAAATAGTGCCACATCGCCCTCTTCACCTACATTTGCAGAACAGTGCATGGATAAAATATCTTGTTCTGGCAACAAGTAGTTCATCACAGAGAAAATGGATTTCTTCATTTCACCTGCATACTCAGTACCACCGATCAGTACAATGCGCTTTTCAAACGAAACGATGATAAACGTTTCAGAATTTGTGCCGTCAAGAATTGGATCTGCTTTAAATGTCGGAGCAGATACGATTGTAAATTGTGCATCGTGTTTAGAGAGCTCCGCCTCTGTCGGACGAATAAACAATTGATGGGCAAATAAGTTATGCCAAGCATATTCATTGATCACTTGAATGGGAAGACGGCAGCTGTGATCCGCTCCGGCAAAACCTTTAAATACGAAGAGTTCTTCTTTTTCTTGTAAGTGCTCTAATACCTTTGTGTAGAGATGATCAAAGTGTTGTTGGGAAATCGGTTGGTTTACGGTGCCCCAATCCATTTTGTCTGCAGTGGATGCTTCTTTTACAATAAATTTATCTTTAGGAGAACGACCTGTGTATTTACCGGTTGAAACAGAGACAGCACCAGTAGAAGTTAATATTCCTTCTTCTCTCATCAATACTTTTTCCACTAGCTGCGGAACACTTAATTGAACCTGTACATTGCTTCCATGTAATAACTCATGTAATCCAATTTGGGCAGTCATCGTACTCATATCTATACCATCCTTTGTCTTTTTTATAAAAACTCCTATAAATAGTTATCAGGTTATCCCTTTAAATAAGTTGCATATGTTTCTGGCTAGTCAAACGATCTGCCACTAGCTTTACGAGATCAACTACGCGGCAAGAGTAGCCCCACTCGTTATCGTACCAGGCAAGAACCTTGATCTTACGGGTTCCCATCACGATTGTCGATAAACCATCAATAATGGCCGAACTTGGATTTGTATTAAAATCTACAGACACAAGCGGTGCATCGCAGAATTCTATGATACCCTTCATCGATCCTTGCGCCGCAGTATGGAGGGCATCATTCACTTGTTCCACTGTCACATCACATTTTACGTCTACTACAAGGTCTACAAGCGATACATTTGGAGTCGGAACACGTAGCGCCATCCCATGCAATTTGCCGGACAAATGTGGCAGTACCTTGGCTAATGCCTTAGCAGCACCTGTTGTAGTCGGAATAATCGATTGTGCGCAAGCCCGGGCTCTACGTAAATCCTTATGTGGATTATCGGTATTGTTTTGATCATTTGTATATGCATGTACAGTGGTCATCAAACCGTTTTCAATGCCGAATTGTTCATCTAACACCTTTACGACGGGAGCAAGACAATTAGTTGTACAGGAGGCATTTGAGATCACATCGTGTTTTGTAAGATCTAATTGCTTATCGTTTACACCAACTAC
>NZ_JASATP010000111.1:0-1928 GCF_038440375.1 Bacillus sp. OTU530 | reverse complement strand
ACATGAAGCAGTGATGCAGTGTGTCTTATAGGAATAAGAGTGTTCAGGTAGTATCCATGTACAGCACAAATTTAAATTAAAACATCCTTTAGGAAAGACTATGGTTTTAGTCTGGCTGGCACCTAGGGATTTCCTTCCATGAATAGGGTAAGGCTTGTAGTGCGGGAGACTAAAATGCACATATGCATAAAAGGCTATTGGAATGGTTTTGTTGAGTAGTTGATAGGTTCAAAGAGTATTATTTACACTGTAAGAAAGTATAAATTTCCAGCCGGAAGCCAATTCGACGTAGTCGGAAATTTTAGGAATACAGTATAAGTGCAACTACGCCTTTGTCTTCATCCCAAGGCAAGGCTCGCCAATTGGCGAGTTTTCTTTAACTGCAGAAGGCTCAATTTTCGAAAAAACATGTTTATAAGTACACTTGTAATAATGTACTTATGAACAAATCCTGCTGCAAATGTGTACCACATTCCACATGGTGACTACATGCACGAGGGTGATTGTCTGGGTTTTGCTGGGCATGGCCCTTCCTTACCAATGGTTAGACGAAGGAGAATAGGGAATTGCTAGGGAACCGCACAAGTGTCCAGAAGAATATCTATCTACAAAGAAAACTATTCTCATCCATAAAAACCACAAAGAGTAGACATTGAATTGCCACTAAAACCTTAATTGATATAGAAATGCTCCAAGGAATATCACTATTATGCACATGTGTTCTACGATTCGTAGTTTACTGAAATGATATGGTGCACTCGTAAAAGATTTCTGTATAAACTGCCTTTTGCAAGCAGTGATTAAGGACGTATTTATTGCGCATAACCACCCAACTAGCCATGAGACTCCTTGGTATCGACAAAGCGTCGTTCTATCGTCGAAAGCGGACTTTGTACAGAAGTCTCCCAGCTGGTGTTCTTTTATTGCTTCGTGCTTGGTCTTTGGATATCTCCCCAATATGCTGGGTCACTACGCACTGTTTTTGTTTAGAAGGATAGTGCCACATCGCCAGCAAGCTAGTGGTATGCGTCAGAACCCTAATAGTGTCACTCTCTATTTTTTCTTAAAATGGCGGTCAATGTAAGAATGAGTAAAGGCAGTATGTAAGATAAAGCTTTCCATAAGGGCTCGATTATCGTCACGGCGTTTACCCACCGGGCTTGCCCTAAAGATATTTGAATCATAGAAAAAAGAAAGCAGACTAGTGTAAGCGGAAAGATCAGAATCCGATTGTCTTTAAGTTTGAATAAATATGTAATCGTTATATTTAGAATGTATAACGATATAGCAGCCTTCAAGTAGTTACTGATGACAAGGGAGTAGCCCACGATCGACTCAACTCTTTGAACCACTTCATACAAATCAATTGTACGGGCTACCTCAAACATCGAGTAAGCCCGTTCACCGGCGATCGGCCCAAAGGTCATAAGTGTGCTAAGCGTGACAATAATTATTATAAGATGATTAACAATCAGAGCAAGAAACATCCCCTTTTTCAGAAGGTGATGTTCTTCACGGCGTACGTAAGGCAATAACATCGTAAAAAGAACGAGCTCTGAGATTGGAACACCATAGTAGAAATAAGTGCCCAAAAGAACTGGTTTGAAGCCGTCCGGCAGAACGGGGACGAGGTATTTAGGATGGTAATTGGCGCTCGCTAAAAAGACAATGACCATTACAGATAAGATGACAGTCATCATGAGCATCGCAAACATCCGTGAGAAATTTTCTATACCCGAACGAACCGTCAACGCAACAACAAGAAAAATCAATAGATTAAAAACGTATAGAGGTGTCTCCCGCATCATCGAAGTGGTCATAAATAAACCGACATCCAGCACGATTCCAGAGGTACTGTGCAGCTGCATGAAAATAAAGGGAACCGCAAAAATCAGTGTCAGCCATTTCCCCACCAGTTTTCGGCTATA
>NZ_JASATP010000110.1:0-2078 GCF_038440375.1 Bacillus sp. OTU530 | reverse complement strand
TATAAATTATGATGATAAATCTTTTAGTTGAGTTGAATGAATAGGGTTACGATGTTTTGACTAAAGTCGCAATGTGTACAAAAAAGTTTCGACGTTTTGATGCTTTTAAAGAATTCTAAGTGAGTTTTAATCAAATTTTTTTATAAAACGGAATGTTCATTCAAAAAGAAAAGAATCTATTTTGATCATTTTTCAAAACAGATTCTTCTTATTTTTCTTGAAATGCATGTTTACAGGAGACTTTTAATCAAACGTTAGTTCAAAATTACAATAAGAACTTTTGGTGTTACCAGTTTTTATTGTGACATTCTTTTAAAATTTCACATACCGTATTTATTTTAAAAATTTGTTTCAGAATACAAGAGACAGCCAAAAATGATTCTAATCTTCTACAATCAGTGTTTTATTGCAAAGAACGTTCGTTTCATATTACATAGCTCCCGTTAATAAATCAAAAACTTTTTATTTAATTCATTTGAGTGTATACATTTATTAGTACTTATTCGTTGTATAAGTGTAGGGAGGATAAAGGATGAAACAAGAAAATATACTAGCCTCCTATCTTATCAATTTAGGAGAGGAAGTGCTCAAGCTATTACTAGGGAAAGGAGCCAAAAAGGAAGATGCGGAGGATATAATTCAAAATGCCTTTTACAAAGTGTACACACTGTTAGATGATTTGACAGAGAGCAATATACGTCCGTGGTTTTTTAGAGTGGTACTCAATGAATATATTGACTTGAAAAGAAAAAAGGAGCAGCAGAACATCTACTTAACCGAGGAAATTTATTCAAAGCTACAATATACAGACTACGAATTTGAGGTCATTTTAAATAAGGATGAGATTTTTAGCTTATTAAAGGACGTCAAGAAAGAATATAAAGAGGTTTTCTTTTTGAAGTATTACTATGATTTTTCATATGAAGAAATTGCGGATATTTTGGACATTAAAGTCAGTAGTGTAAAGCAAAAATTATTTCGTGCACGTAAATTGATTCACTCAAAAATAGGAGGAAAGCATTAATGGATACTTCGTTAAAAGATGCCTTAAACAAGGCTAAGCGAAAACAATTACTAAAAATCGTCATTACTTCAATTATCGTTGTACTTATTCTATTACCAATCCTTTATAAAACCGGAAATTACTTTGCGGCAAAAAGTTCTACAAAGCTTCATGAACAACTCTTTTTACATAATCAAATTGCCGAGCCTAATATCCAAATCGATTCGCAGGTTACGAGTAATACCTCTATGTTTGGAGGCAACATTGTGACAAATCGTTCTAAAAATATTAATGGCTATTTAGTACAATGGAGCACACTCACAAGTTCGTATGATTGGCTCAGCACTCATATTGATTACAACGAGTTAATACCGGGGTCCTATTGGTACGGTACGGAATTCTATGAATATGATAAACAAACAAAGAATAAAGTTGCTACATTTTATCATCCATCTATTCAAAAATACTTTGATGGTGTACAAAATGATCTAGGGGTAATTTCACAAATGGAAAATCAAGTTGCGGAAGTTGCGATTTCCTTCGATCAACCTTATACATTACAAGAGATTCAAGCAAAAATTCCCGATAATTTAAACATCGTATGGCTGTATATGACATCATCAATTGTAGATGAAAGCAAAGGACCTGCTGGTGTGTCGGTTTATGGATTTGACCCATCCGATTCACCAAAAAAGGCATACAATAGCTTTATTGAGGCTCTTAAAAAATATGATGCAAATGGTGATAACGAAACAATCCAGAAATTTTTAAATTTAAATAAAAATAAACAGTTTGATGAAGTGAAAATTTTAGGGGTAATGCTGACTGGTCAAACTCAAAACTTTAAAGTCCTAGAAAATCAAGATTTTATTCGTGGTGCCTCTATAGGGGCTACTGCACAAATCGTCCCATATATTAAACCAAAGAAATAATAAGTAAGAGACCAGGTCGGATTACTATATCTTCAAGTGCATGGCAGAGGTGGAACGAAATCCGTATGTCAATTACAGCAAAGCAGACGGCATGATCGGCATCGATTGTAACGTCGACCACTTCGCTATTTCTCATATAAATA
>NZ_JASATP010000109.1:0-3147 GCF_038440375.1 Bacillus sp. OTU530 | reverse complement strand
CGGCTGATACACGCCACATAAAATTTTCATCAAGGTAGATTTTCCTGCGCCGTTTTCCCCCATAAGCGCATGCACTTCCCCTTTATACAGCTCCAACTGCACGTTATCAAGCGCCTTCACTCCAGGGAATGCTTTGCTTATACCCGACATTTTAAGAATAGAATTACCTTTTGTCAGAGGACGAGCTGTCATTTCAGCCTGTTTCACAATATCCCTCCTTCTATATATCATTGCAGTGCGAATGCTCAGTAACCACTAATTGTCTGGATTTTACCAGCCTTTGTAGCTATTAATTGTATCTTGTGTCACTAGTTCTACCGGTACCTTAATCTCAGATTCTACTTTTTCTCCTTTAATAATTTTCATGCCAATATCAACAGCTTGTTTTACAATTTCGTCAGGATGTTGTGCAGATGTAGCAACAAAGCTCTTATTTTCTTTAAGAGCATCTACTGCTTCCGGAGCACCGTCAACCCCAACAATAAAGAACTCCTTATCGCGTTTTGCCTGCTCAGCAGCAATCTTTACTCCCAGTGCTTCAGGATCGTTGATCGCAAACACAGCATCGATTTTCCCTGATGAATTCGCTTGCAAAATATTTTCCATTACGGTTAACGCTTTTTCTCTGTTACCTTCCCCGTTCTGCTTCGCTACAACCTTCACATCAGTTCCTTTAATTGCATCTTCAAATCCTTTAATACGATCTTTCACAGCAGTTACTGGAGGACCATCAATAATTGCGATATTCCCTTTATTTTGTAAACGCTTTAGAAGATATTCGCCAGCAAGCTTCCCTGCTAAGTAATTATCAGAAGCTACAGTTGCGCTTACTCCGCCGTCTGCGCCAACATCAACTGCGATAACCGGAATGCCTGCTGCCTTCGCTTGTTGTACAGCTGCTGCAATTCCTTTTGAATCTACTGCATTTAAAAGAATCATATCTACTTTTTTCGTTATAAAATCTTCCACCTGTGCCATTTGCTTGGACAAATCATAGTCAGCGCTTACAACAATCGCCTCGCCGCCTAGTTCCTTAGCAGCCTCTTTAGCACCTTTTGACATAGAAACAAAGAAAGGATTACTTAACGTACCCACCGTTAGACCAATTTTAATCTTTTTATCCCCTGAACCTGAAGCGGATGTGCTTGCCGAGTTACTGCTTCCATTACTGCAAGCTGCCATTATAAGCAACAATAAAACCATGAAAGGTGCCAACACTTTGTAGATAGCTTTTTTCATTCTTCTTGTTCCCCTTTTCTCTTTTAATAGTTCCCCTTACCTCTTCTTGCTCATTTTTGGACATTTGATGGTGACGCTTTCACCTCTTTGCTCATTTTTAATCACTTTTCACCATATACCTTGGAATATAATGACCATATGTGATTATTTATGATTATAATTTATGCTTTTTTAAATTACAATGATATTTATGATTTTTTTACCATTAAATATATTTAATACCATTAATGTTTTATTTAGTTAAAAAAGATTACTGATTGGCGATCTGTTAGGCAATAATAAAAGCCTAGTTGCGCTTAAAGCTTATTCCTAAAATTTCCTGCTGCGTCGAATACGCTTCTAGCTGAAATTTTATACTTTAAAATGTAAAATAACCCCCATACAGCCATTTTGGCTGCATGGGGGTTAGAAATAATACTACGGACGAACAATATGCACATCAACTCCAGTTTTTCTGAGCTTCTCTACAAACGACTCAGGAACACCGGCATCAATAATACATTTATCGACATCATGAATATCCGCAAATTTTGCAAAAGTCGATTTCCCAGCTTTACTGTGGTCTGCCAATAAGATTACTTGTTTTGCGATTCCAATCATTTTCCTCTTTGTTGCCGCCTCAATAAGATTAGGAGTTGTTAACCCATCTTCCACTTCGATCCCGTTTGTCGCAATAAATGTCTTATCTACTCTGAGCATGGATAATCCGGCTTCGGCAAGTGGACCTACTAGCGCACATGTCTCTTTTCGGAAATTTCCCCCTATCATCACAACATCAATTCCTGAAACATCCTGCAATTCCTGCGCAAAAACAAGGGAATTGGTTACTACTGTCAGTTTTGAAAAAACCTGCAGTTCTTTAACAAGCTGGAAGGTCGTTGTTCCAGCATCAAGCAAAATTGTATCTCCCTCTTCAATAAATTCCAGTGCTTTTCTGGCAATTGCTTTCTTCTCATCCTGAAACTTATCTTCCTTCTCATCAAAGGTTGGTTCAAAATTGACATTTTGGAGAGCAATAGCCCCTCCATGCGTTCTTCTCAATAATTTCTCTTCCTCTAATTCCTTTAAATCCCTGCGAACTGTGGATTCAGATACCTCAAAAAATTGACTTAGCTCTTGAACAGACGCTCTTGAATGTTCTTGTACATATTGAAAAATTTTCATTTTCCGCTCTTCGACAAATAACATAGAAATATCCCCTCCCTATCGAATCTCTCTCTTTTTACTCTCCCCACATATAGCCGCTGCTCGCCAATTCAATCGGTCCGTCAAATACAGCCTTTGCCTGATCAACTAAATCAGCTATATTTCCGTAATGCGGAAGATGGGTTAATAAAAGCCACCCTACGCCAGCTTCTCTCGCAATCATTCCTGCCTCTGTGCTATTCATATGCCCCGGCTTCGTTCCATCTTGATCTGCATACATATTACACTCACACATAAATAAGTCCGCTTCCTTTGCAAACTCCATAAATTCCGATTTATAGCTGGAATCAGCTGTATATACAATTGTTTTGCCGCCAGCAGTGATTCTCATGGCAAAGCATGGAACCGGATGCTTTGTTTCTAGAAAGGAAACCGTAAACGGACCAATTTCAATTGTTTTTGTTGGATCATATGCGACTCCCTTTGTATAAGGATTATGTGTTAACGAAGTAAAACCTTTCTCATCCAGTGCATGACCGTAAATAGGCAGCTCCGGCACATTTCCGACTGTCAAACTTTTAATTAAGCGTCCATATTGAAGTACCCCGATATCAGCTACATGATCATGATGATAATGAGACAGAATAACTGCATCGAGCTCCTCAACCTTTATGTACTTTTGCAGCTGTGATAGTACAGCACTCCCGCAATCAACAAGAAGCTGAAAGCCATCTTGCTCAAGCAAATAGCCAGATGTTGCCT
>NZ_JASATP010000108.1:0-3845 GCF_038440375.1 Bacillus sp. OTU530 | reverse complement strand
TGATGGTACCCCTTTTACGTTTGCCGAGCTATAAGGGAATCCCTAATAGTAATAGGGATTCCCAAGCCATTCCCTGGGTCATTTACCGAAAAAACGATGCCACCATGACCTTTTTTCCTGGACTGCTGCTATTTGCATCTGCGCTTCCTTTTCCTCTTGCATCATTCTATTTCGTTCCTGTTCATGTTGATCCATGCGATCCAATTGAAGCAAAATTTGATTCAGCTTTTCATCTTGTTTCGTTGTCATTTCTTTTTGCTGCTGGATAAGTTGTTGGATTTGAGAGGTAAACCGCTGCTCTTGCTCCCGAAGAAGGGAGTCTACAAGAGTCATAACGTCATGACTTTGTGAGTCTTGGGGATTTGGGAGGGCTTGCTCCTGTATTTCTGTCATGTCGTCATGACCTTTATTCTTTCTCCATTCTGCAACCTCTTTGGCGACTGACTCTAGGGTTACACCATCATAACGACTTAACTTGATGAATGTTTCAAGTGTTTGAATGTCCAATTCACTAAACATTCGATGGCCTTGCGCATTTTTTTGAAACACAAAGCCTTCTTTCTCAATGAGTGAAACATATTTCTTAAAAACGGATTCCTTTACATCTAAGATCTTCATAACTTCGCTACTTTTATACACGACCGTCATACCGTCATATCCCCCTTTCTCCTACGGCTTCCTTCTATATGTAAGTAGGGAATCCCTTTGTAGTAGTTAAAGATCATGTAACCGAGGACGAAGTAGGAGTATCATATACGACGGTCATACCGTCATGACCTCTTTCCGCATAAGAAAAGGAGCTTTCGAGATAAAAGGAAGACTGGCTATCCTCGACATATGGCATGAGGGAAAGGATCGTCCTCCTGAAGCAAAGGTCATGCACTATTTAATGGAACATTTGAATCAAGAAAGGGAATCCCTCCTAATAGTAATAGAAACTACCAACCTAATATCTGGAATACCTCAAACTCCTCCTTCATATGCTGTAGCAAAGACAAGTAGAAGGAAGGATGAAACAAATGATTTCTCCCTATCAAGTTGAATACACGATGACCATTGGAAATCGTATTGTAGGTGAATGTCTTACAGTGTATGCCTCTTCTGAATTCTTTGCTATAGATAAAGTTAGGCAGGAACTTCATCGTCGTTTTGGTTCTGCGACATCCATCGAATTACATGCTTCTTCTAGCGTAGATCGTGTTCCAGAACGTGTCACTATGGGGATCTAAGTAGTTTTTTTGAGTCTTTTATATTTGTAGAGTTGAAATAAAGTTACGATGTTATAAAAAAGAGGCTCCGTTTTACCCCTTTGGATAAAAATCAAAATTGAGGGGGTGTTTTTATTTTGAAATTAGTGGACTAGAACCTAGGATTGTCCATATTCTTAGCCTATTCTTCGCGTGAAAAATAGGCAGGATTTTATGAAAAACCCGTACCAGTACGGCATTTCATAAAATCCTGCCTATTTGCTATTGTTCAAGAATGAGAGAAACCCAATATTAGCGCGGATGCCCATGGGCATGGCATTTACGGTAATGTGGGATTATGTAAACTAAGTTTGTATAGAATATACATTGTTATTTTTGACAAAATGGAATTTAAAAGAAGGTGTTTGCGGATGAAATTGTGGGGGATTGCTCTTAATAAATTTATTGATGAGTGGAAAGATAGAAGCGACGTAACAGCAGCACTCGTACGTGGAAGTTACATAACAGGTAATCCATCGAAGCGATCGGACTTATTACTTAAATGATAAGTTTTTCTTATGAATGTTATATTATTATTCCTAATTTACTTATATTAAAAAGGATATTACGATGGGTTTGAACGTAATTGAAGTGTCAATTGTCAGATACAAGTTAAATGAACTTTTATTATAGGCTTAGATTCATGAAAAGTCTATGAGCTGAGGATGGGCAAACTAGGGGGAAATATTTATGATGCAAGGTGAAAAAATTACAGTAACGAACGGTGTACTGAACGTACCAAACAATCCAGTTATTCCTTTCATTGAGGGAGATGGAACAGGTCCAGATATTTGGGCAGCATCTGTACGTGTATTAGACGCAGCAGTTGAAAAAGCATACAAAGGCGAAAAGAAAATTGTCTGGAAGGAAGTACTTGCAGGTGAGAAGGCCTTCAACCAAACAGGGGAGTGGCTTCCTCAAGCAACGCTCGATGTAATTGATGAGTACTTGCTTGCGATTAAAGGACCTCTGACAACTCCAGTAGGCGGCGGTATTCGCTCTCTAAACGTGGCATTGCGCCAAGAGCTTGACCTGTACGTATGCCTACGCCCTGTTCGTTATTTTGATGGCGTTCCATCCCCAGTAAAGCGTCCAGAAGACACTGATATGGTAATCTTCCGTGAAAACACAGAGGACATCTATGCAGGTATCGAGTATCAAAAAGGTTCCGCAGAAGTACAAAAGGTGCTTGAATTCTTACAAAATAAAATGGGTGTAAAGAAAATCCGTTTCCCTGAAACATCCGGTATCGGTATTAAGCCTGTTTCTGAAGAAGGAACAAAGCGTTTGGTTCGCGCGGCTATCCAATATGCAGTAGATCACGGCCGTAAATCTGTAACGCTTGTTCACAAAGGAAACATTATGAAGTTTACAGAGGGTGCGTTCAAGAACTGGGGTTACGAAGTGGCTGAGCAAGAGTTCAGCGACAAAGTATTCACTTGGGCGCAGTATGACCGTCTTGTAGAAGAGCAAGGCAAGCAAGCAGCAAATGAAGCGCAAGCAGCAGCAGAAGCAGCTGGCAAAATCATCGTGAAGGATTCTATTGCAGATATTTTCTTACAACAAATTTTAACTCGTCCGAAAGAGTTCGACGTAGTGGCAACAATGAACTTAAACGGCGACTATATTTCTGATGCATTAGCAGCACAAGTAGGCGGTATTGGTATCGCACCTGGCGCTAACATCAACTACGTAACAGGGCATGCTATTTTCGAAGCAACGCACGGTACAGCTCCGAAGTATGCTGGCCTTGATAAGGTGAACCCATCTTCTGTTATTCTTTCAGGTGTATTAATGCTTGAACACCTTGGCTGGAACGAAGCAGCGAACTTAATCATAGGTTCTATGGAGAAAACAATTGCATCTAAAGTAGTAACATATGATTTTTCACGTTTAATGGACGGTGCGACAGAAGTGAAATGTTCTGAGTTTGCTGATACTCTAATACAAAATATGCACTAATTTAACAGATGGTTCAGGTGGGTAATTCTAAATTTTTAACTTGATGGGTATGAAACATACAAATAACCTTAGGATAGCGAGGATCAACCTAAGGTTATTTGTAATTATTGGATAATTTTAAATGAGAAACCTCATTACAAATTAACGCTGCTCATATCCGGATAACGTTCTCCTGCTGCCACACCTTTTGGAGCTACTTCATTAATACGGCGAAGGTCTTCTTTGGATAATTGAATTTTAAGGGCTCCAATATTTTCCTCTAGATATTGAATTCGTTTGGTTCCTGGAATCGGGACAATATCATCACCTTGAGACAGAATCCAAGCAAGTGCTAGCTGTGAAGGCTGACAGTCTTTTTCTCTTGCTAATTCTTTAATTTGATTCACAAGATCTAAATTTTTTGTAAAATTTTCTCCTTGAAAGCGAGGAGAAAAACGACGATAATCATCTTCTGCCAAGTCTTCAAATGTTTGAATTTGCCCTGTTAAAAATCCTCTTCCTAAAGGACTGTAGGCTACAAATCCAATTCCAAGCTCACGGATAACAGGTAAAATTTCGTCTTCGACATCTCGGCTCCATAGTGAATATTCCGTTTGAATGGCTGTTATTTCATGAACCGTATGAGCACGACGGATC
>NZ_JASATP010000107.1:0-4405 GCF_038440375.1 Bacillus sp. OTU530 | reverse complement strand
ATCTATCATTTACTTAACTTTTCCCAACCGCTATTTTATATAGCTCATCAGCGACGGAATAATAATATAACATGTTATTTTACTTTATACAATCTTTATTTTTTAGGGAATTTAAGGAATAATGTTAATGTTTCTTTTTCGCTTAATAATTACTATCCCTTTTACAACAAGATCGAAGATGCTTTTATCCAGATTCTCTAGAATGTCCCCTATAAAGTGCCACCCTTTCTTTCCACTTCCAAAGTGGTACACAACCAGCTTGAGCTAAAGCTTTACATAATCTTTTTTTCCCTAAGCCATCAATATGTTTCGCTAGCTGCTGAAAGTTCAGTTCGGGCTGCAACGTTAGCTCTAATACTTCTCGTACCAACATCTTAAATCCCTCCTAGCTCTTAAAAAACACAAATAGTCCCTTCAACAGCCCAAGACTAGTTCCTGCTAGCAAAGAAGATAGAGAAGTACAAAGAATAGAGAGTCTAAAAAAGCAACATAAAACCCACAGAAAATAACACGGTCAGGTAGACACCTTCCCTACGCCTCCCGCTGTG
Organism: Bacillus sp. OTU530; assembly: GCF_038440375.1. Lineage (NCBI taxonomy): Bacteria > Bacillati > Bacillota > Bacilli > Caryophanales > Bacillaceae > Bacillus > Bacillus sp. OTU530. The sequence goes on along the minus strand of NZ_JASATP010000107.1, from coordinate 3,857 downwards.
GGCTCCGGCCCCTAAAAGAAAAAACCTAGGTATTGTGTAAACAGAAGCATCGTTGTAAAAAGAAAACCAGTCCATATATATTGTTTAAAGGACACATGAGTACCCACTTTTTAATTCTCCTTCATCCGTTTCTTTAACTGTTTTATCCTCTCAACTGATACGCCTAGCATTTCTGCTAATTCCTTGCGCTTAAGCTTAGGGTTCTCAGTCATTAGCTTTGCCATGAATTGTAGCTGTCTCTCTGTCTGCCGCTGCCGATCCTCGTTATACTCTGCCATCGGACGAATCCCCGCTTCTCTTCGCTTCTGCACCTTACGGCTATAGCTTTCTTCACCGGTTATAATCGTCCGCATAGCCTTCATTTCAGCCTCTGTGATACTTAGCTTATCAATAACTGTATCATTCTTCATCGGCTTTATTAGAGTCCGCGGCAGCCCTCTCATGCTGAATTCATTTGCGGCGAATGCTTCCATGAATTCAATAGCATCATCACAGGCACTTTTTATTGTGGCGTTGATCTCACTTTTCTTCATTGGCTTATCAGTTCTAGAGTAAATTTGCTCTAGTATCGGCTGGATAAAGTCCCCTGTATCAACGCGGCTTTTTAAAAACAAACATACAGTAAAGCTATAGATGTAAATGAATGTGTTACGGCAGTAGGTTAGATCCCCACCCCTAATCTCTACTAACTTCTGCAAATCGCTCACACGGGCCGCATTAAGACTATAGAGCGTCTTTACGCCCTCTTTACCAGTGAATACCGCTATACTACCCTTACGCCGTTTTCCGCGCTTCTGAGCCTGTTCTATTGGCGTACAGAATTCATATAGGTCTTGCAAGCTGTATTCTAGTTGCCGCCAAATCTCTACTTTTACTTCTACACCATACTTTGTATTTACTGTACCTGGCATTCGAAGCATACGTGCTAGGTCTGATGCTGCTGGGTCACTGCCAATCTTACGCAACAAAGAAATGTATTGAATGGTGATGTAGTGCATGAGATAACCCATTTTCGGACTGGCACCACCAGCAATCGTATAAATCGGCTGAATTCCACCACCACTATAAATAATTAGGTTTGGATTTGGGATTCTGCCTTGCATTACATATTGTTTTAACTTTTCTACAGCGTCTTTGACTGCAAGACCTAATTTAGGTGGATCAACATCGATTCCTATATTACGCCCCTGCATCAGAGAGCTAACACTCCGGTCTCCGTAAGCAAAGCCATTTAAGGATAGATAAACATCTGATTTTTGATGTTTCTTGCTATATACCAAAAGATTGTCTACATCATTAAGCCCCCAGAAACGTTGATGTCCTTCCGGCATCTTCAACGTGGCCACATATCCTAATTTTTTATGTTCATTTAGGTAGCACTCATGCCATTTCTCGATGAGTCTCGGCTGATGGCCAATATATTCTTCAGCTTTCTCGTTCATATTGATTCCCCTTCCAGCAGTAGCGACAAAAGCAAGCAAAACTGCACACAAAAGGCTTGTCCATCGCATAGAGGTATGCTAGAATGAGCGCATAATATGTGACGGATGGCATTTTGCCTTTCGTATGTAGTTTTCGCATGTGATTTTCATATGTAGTTTGTGATTTTCATATGTAGTTTGTGATTTTCATATGTAGTTTGTGATTTTCATATGTAGTTTGTGGAGAAAAGGACACTGAGGGTCGGCAAAACTATCAGGTGTCCTTTTTGCTTTTATTTCAGGTATTTTCTGATGCTGTTTCTTATTCTATCGAACTCGAGAGAACATGACCAATAATTTTAGTGAATTGTTCCTTTACCCAGCTATTTAGGCTAACCTTTAAAGCAATAGAATATTTCCCTGAAATATAATAGACCTCATTCCACCTATTCCTCAAAATTGCCTTTCACATCGAATGTAATCTTTTATAAAAAAGTTTACATTCATCCTCCCTTTATTCCTTTATTATCCTTGCTTTTCTTGTTATCCTTACTTTCAGCAAAAAAAGGATACATTCAAAACATTGATTTTATTGAGTTCAGAAAGGAGAGAAGAAAAAATGAGTAAGAACGAATATCTTATTGATGTGCAGCCGATTCGGGATATGCAACAACTAGAGGATATGAAATGGGCATTACGAAGACACTGTGGGAAACGTGATTATATCCTGTTTCTCATTGGCATTAATACTGGTTTACGAATTGGGGATTTACTCAACCTAGAAACTAAAACTATTATCGGACTAAAGAAAAAGAAGCGAAAAGAGTTTTTGATCCGCGAGGGCAAGACAAAAAAGGAGCGGATGATTAACATTACGGGGATCTACGAAGAGGTATATGAATATACCCAATCGGTAAACAGTAATTGGCTTTTTCCTTCACGGAAGGGAGACAAGTCGATCTCGACCATTCAAGCTTATCGTCAGCTTCAAAAAGCAGCTAACTTCGCATCTGTGGAAGCTGTAGGGACTCATACAATGCGAAAAACATTCGGATATTGGTTCTACAAACAGACTAAAGATGTGGCCATGTTGCAGGATATTTTGAATCATAGCACGCCACAAATCACCCTACGGTATATAGGGATTAATAAAGAAGAGAAGGATCATGTGTTAGATACCTTCTGTCTGTAACCGCAAGGCTGTTAAAAGAAAACTCCATATCTTATAAAAAGCCATTTGTTTGAATTTCGGTCGAGCGTCAGCGAGTACGCATCGGACACCTGCGTAGCAAGGTGTATAGATGCGCACTTCCCATTCTGGCTTCGGAATCAATATTAGCTTAAAAAACGTCCTAGAATCGTTATCGTATCCGCTATAGGGATTCCTTAGGGATTGGCTCATATTACCGACAATTTCAGCCATTGCAAAGGGACTCCCTATGAGTATAACGAATACTTTTGGTGAGGTGAGCGCTAAAATGAGCGATAATAACACGCCAATGAGAGTATACGGATCGAAAGACTTAGAAGCTATGTTACAGGTGAAACCTTCAACACTGCGCCGTTATTGCAAGGAACTAGAAGAAGCAGGGTATCGCTTTAGTAAAAACGAAAGACAGCAGCGCGGCTTCTTTGATTCCGACGTAGCAAACCTGCGCCATTTTATTTCACTTGTTCGTGAAGGTGGGTTAGCATATGAAGAAGCCGCTAAGATAGTCGTATCAAGGGATAGCGGCTCTGCTTTAGCGGTCAGCGCTAACGAAAAAATGGCAGTATCAGACGCTAAAGATAAGTTAATAACGCGCCAAGAAATGCAGGAATTGGAGCGCAAAATAGAAGGACTTGCGCTTATGATCCAATCAGGATTTGAAAAATTAAATCAGAGAATGGATGAGCAAGACCGAAGGGAGCGCCAATCATTAGATACGCAAAGTAATCGTGATATCGCGCTAAAAGAAGCGCTAAAAGAGATAGCAGAAACAAAAAAACAATTAGCAGCCAATAGTGAACAAAGTAGAGGAGTATGGTTCTGGCTTCATTCTTTGTTTGGTAAAAAGTAACAAGGGGATTGCTCAGGCATCCTTTTTATTTTTGAGTGTCGTTTTTCAAGAGAGGTAGAAGAGCATAAGGGATTTTTGTCCCCACCGAAGGTGTAGAGTCAGGCAAGGCCTGACAAAATCGTGGGTACATGAAAATCTCGAAGATGTCTCCCTTGTGTCCCCATATTTTCTAACCATGTCCCCCTCGTGTCCCCATCACTTTTTTCATCACAAATTAAATTCCCCAACAAAAAAATCCCTTGGGAGATTGTCCTAAGGGATGGATTTGATATGTATTCATTTGGTTGCGGGGACAGGATTTGAACCTGCGACCTTCGGGTTATGAGCCCGACGAGCTACCAGACTGCTCCACCCCGCGACGTCATAAAGTAAAACA
>NZ_JASATP010000106.1:0-4634 GCF_038440375.1 Bacillus sp. OTU530 | reverse complement strand
AGTCGGCTTAGAGATTGTGGAAGGCAGAGCGGATTTCCACAAGCTGGAGCAATATGCATTAAGCCTTGGAGAAATCAAGAACAAATCCGGTCGTCAGGAACGATTAAAAGCAGTGGTAAATCAATACTTATTGGAAACATTATCGACTGTAACTGTATAACAGAAACAGACACTCAAATAAATAAAAAAGGGGCTGGAATGGTATTTTATACCGGCGCCTTTTCATTCCCCAGTATCATCGCTAGATAGAGAGGTGATACTGGGAAAGTTTTGTGAAGTACGCAAAATGATCAGTATAATTAGGAGTTTAATTTTAAACACGTAGGCTATTTGAAAAAAGAAATAATCTTATCAGCTTTCATTTCCATTACTTTTTTCAAATTCCTATATATAAACGAGTTTTGAAATCGATTCCCACGTTTCTTGGATAGAGTCTCAACAAATAGGATATTTTCATATGGGATAAGGAAAAAGATTAGTTTTATCTAGTAGATAAACTAATCTGATGTTGTTATCCTCCATATGAGAACGATTTCAAAGCTTGTTAACAAACGTAGTAAATCTATATGAACTAAATATTAAAAGTAATGAAATTCGTTGGAGGTGGATACTCTAAATGTTTAGATGTGGAAAACCACCAAGTCTTGATCTATTTTCCTGCTTGATTCAATCCTTTACTTTTAAAAGGGACTAAGAACTGATTAGAGTAATTATTTGAGTTATATTTTTTCTGTAAGTAATTTAAAAATTCAAAATAGAAGGGAGTATACAGACAGATTTTAGAATAGTCCACCAAAAAGAAACAGGTTATTTAAAACCATCTTTAACCGTGTCAATAATAAGCTATTTTGAAAACGCTATAATGATTAGAGTAAGATGGAAAGCGTTATCAGTGTTTAATTATATGACGAAATGTAAAAGATAATTAATAAGACAATGCTGCATAGATAGAAAATGATCAATTGCAAGCCAGCTGTTGAATTTTATAAATTAGTGTTCTTTTTGGTTATTAAAATCTGTTTGTAATAAACTATGAAACAAAAACGAAACTCACTCTATATATTTTCAATTACGTTAGTAGCTGCTATTGGCGGTTTGCTCTTTGGTTATGATACAGCTGTAATATCTGGTGCCGAAGCATCAATACGAGCATATTTTATCGATAGCTTAGGGTTAGGGTCATTAGCGCATGGGGCAACAATTTCAAGTGCATTAATAGGTTGTATCATTGGCGGATTCTTATCTGGTTATTTCGCATCAAAATTTGGTCGTAAAAATTCACTTATGATAGCAGCTATACTATTCATTGTATCAGCTCTAGGGGCTTCTTATCCTGAGTTTTTATTTTTCACAAAAGGAGAACCGACGATCTCTTTGCTACTTGCCTTTAATGTGTACCGAATCATAGGTGGAATTGGTGTTGGTTTGGCATCTGCAATTTGTCCAATGTATATAGGAGAAATTGCTCCTGCTGATATTCGTGGTCGGTTGGTTTCGTTCAATCAATTTATGATCATTTTTGGTATGTTGGTTGTTTACTTTGTTAATTGGGGCATTGCTAATGGACAGACATTGGAATGGATAAACGATGTGGGTTGGAGATATATGTTTGCTTCGGGAGCTATTCCGGCTTTATTATTCGGCATCCTTTTACTTTTCGTGCCAGAAACACCTCGATACTTAGTAATACAAAATCAAGATGATAAAGCTCTAGCAATTCTCACTAAAATTAATAATAGTCCTTCAGAGGCGAAATCAATTTTGAGTGAAATTAAACAAACGATAAATATGAATGTTTCTTCCGAAAAACTATTTGCTTACGGGAAATTAGTGATTGTTGTTGGAGTACTTCTCTCTGTATTCCAACAGTTTGTTGGTATCAATGTTGCTTTATATTATGCGCCACATATTTTTGAAAGTATGGGAGCTGCAAAAGATGCTTCCATGTTACAGGCAATTGTTATGGGATTAGTCAATGTTATCTTTACGGTTGTTGCCATCGTGACTGTAGATAGATGGGGACGTAAACCTTTGTTAATAACAGGTTCTGTCGGTATGGCTATTGGTATGTTTGGTGTAGCAGGATTGGCCTTTTCAAATATTATTGGGATTAGTACTTTAATATTTATTATTATATATACAGCCTCATTCATGATGTCATGGGGACCAATCTGTTGGGTATTGATCTCTGAAATCTTCCCTAATAAAATTCGTGGACAAGCTGTGGCTATTGCCGTAGCTGCACAATGGGCTGCTAACTATTTAATTTCATCTACGTATCCAATGATGATGGAGTATAGCGGTGGCTTAACCTATGGTTTCTATGGTCTAATGAGCGTACTGTCAGCTGTATTTGTTTGGAAGCTTGTCCCTGAGACGAAAGGGAAGACCTTAGAGGAAATGGAGACAGCTTGGGGCAAATCAGCATAATATACTGTAAAATATAGGGATAAATAAAGACTGCCGCTGAATTTCACGGCAGTCTTTATGTGTTAGTATTGTTATTAACCCAAAAATAAACTCATTATTGCATTTGCAGTTTTGACTTAAGAAATGCTTCAGTTGAAAAAGCTGCAACTCCCAAGGCGGAAGAGGGCAGGGATAAATTTGAGAAACTCACTTTAATATCCGTGTGATGAAAGGATAATGTAAATTTGTCTATCACATTCCGAACTTGAGGCTCAATCCATTGCCTTGCTGCTGCAAGGCGATTTCCAATGATAATTTGCTGCGGATTAAAGGCATGGATAATATTAATAATCCCCAAGCCAAGATTTTGGCCAACCTCCTTTAGTAGTTGAATGGCTGCTTGCTCCCCATTTTGTGCCAGTAATAGTATTTCGCCTAAATTGACATCATTCATTATTCCCAAGTTCATTTCATTTGCTTTTGACAACAAGGATTGTTCAGATGCATACAGCTCCCAGCAGCCCTTATTTCCGCATCGGCACTGCATTCCATTTTTGTCAATTGTCATATGCCCGAACTCGCCTGAGTAACCATTAATTCCCTTATATAATTCACCGTTAATAATAATGCCTGTTCCGATCCCAATCCCTGCACTTACATAAATGAGATCATCAAAGGGCTGTCCGAGTCCAAACTTTTTCTCGCCGTAAGCACCGGCATTTGCTTCGTTTTCGACAATAACAGGTATATTGAATGTTGTTTCAAGTGCTGCTGTTAGCGAAACGTTTTTCCATCCAAGATTGGGAGCAAGCAAAATATCTCCTTCCTTATTCAAAATTCCCGGTGCACCAATTCCGATTCCGACGATTCCATAGGGAGAGAGGGGAGCAGCATCGATTAAAAAGGAAATAACATTTTTCACACGATTAAGAGTATCGTCAAAGGATATATTTGTATACTTTTCATTTTTGGTAGTCACAATGTTTCCGTGAAGATCGGTTAAGACTCCAAGAATATAGTTGACACCCAGGTCGAGTCCAATGGAATAGCCGGCAGCTTGATTAAACAATAACATGACCGGGCGTCTGCCCCCGCTGGATTCGCCTGGGCCAGACTCATAAATTAACTGTTCCTCCAGCAACTCTGCTACTAATGATGAAACTGTTCCTTTGTTTAAACCGGATGTTTGCGCGATATCAGCACGTGAAATAGGAGCATTGTTCATAATGAGATTCAATACAATTGACTTATTTTCTTTTTTTACTAACTGTTGATTCCAGATCATTTGCATGATGATTTCTGTTCCCTTCTTTATACAGTAGCTGTACAGCCACTATAACGATTTTATTTTTCTAAATTGATTCTATATAATCATTATAAACTTTGTTCATCCAATAGACAAACAAAGTTTTTGGTGATATAATCAATTCATAAGTTGTAAAGCTGAAGGAAATTTGAAATATAGTTGTTTCATTTTTAGTGTACTGTAAGCGATAACAACAAAAAATCGTGAATTTGTAACATGAAAACAAAAGAGGAGGAAATTTCAAATGACTTATTTCCAAAATATTAACCAAATCCAGTTTGAAGGTCCAACATCAAAAAATCCACTTTCATTTAAATATTACAATCCAGAAGAGAAAATTAATGGTAAAACAATGGAGGAAATTCTGCGCTTTTCTGTTGCGTATTGGCACACATTCGCTGCTGATGGAACAGATCCATTCGGTGCAGGAACGATGATTCGTCCTTGGGATCATTATAAGGGCTTAGATTTAGCAAAAGCGCGTGTAGAAGCGGCATTTGAATTGTTTGAAAAACTGAATGTGCCTTTCTTCTGTTTCCATGATTCTGATATCGCGCCTGAAGGAAATACATTAAAGGAAACATATGATGCTCTTGATCCAATCGTTGCGATGATTAAGGATTACATGAAAACAAGCAAAACGAAATTGCTTTGGAATACAGTGAATGCGTTTACGCACCCACGATACGTTCATGGCGCAGCAACTTCCAATAATGCAGATGTGTTTGCTTATGCTGCTGCGAAAGTGAAAAAGGGTCTTGAAATCGGAAAAGAGCTTGGGGCAGAAAACTATGTATTCTGGGGCGGCCGTGAAGGTTATGAAACATTATTAAATACAGATATGAAACTTGAACAGGATAATTTAGCACGTTTCTTCCATATGGCTGTTGATTATGCGAAGGAAATTGGTTTTGATGGT
>NZ_JASATP010000105.1:0-4721 GCF_038440375.1 Bacillus sp. OTU530 | reverse complement strand
GAAAAAGCCAACCATACTGTATGACTTCACTAAGATGGTTGGCGTTCGTATTGTTACGTTCAATCTACCTTCAGTACACGCATGGCATTCAGAACAGCAAGTAACGTCACTCCCACATCAGAAAATACCGCCTCCCACATGGTTGCAATGCCGAATGCACCGAGCAATAAGAAAATACTTTTGACTCCCAGTGCAAATATGATGTTTTGATACACAATACGCCGTGTACGTTTCGCAATACCGATTGCCGTTGCAATTTTAGATGGTTCATCTGTCATGATGACAATATCAGCCGCTTCAATAGCCGCATCTGATCCAAGACCACCCATTGCTATACCAATATCAGCACGTGCTAATACAGGGGTATCATTAATACCATCTCCGACGAATACGAGCTTTTCTTTCTTGAGTTTCTTACCATCGAGTTTCTCTACCTCTTCTACTTTTTGGTGCGGTAATAGCTCTGCGTATATTTCATCTAAACCAAGTTGTTTTCCCACTGCTTCTCCGACAGGCTTTGCATCTCCCGTCAACATTACCGTCTTTTTCACGCCAAGCTCTTTCAAAGCTGAGATGGCTTGCGCTGCATCTTCCTTCACTTTATCTGAAATCACGATATAACCTGCATAGTTCCCATTTACAGCCACATGAACCATAGTTCCAACTTCTGTTGGTGCAGTAAACTGGATGTCATATTTATTCATTAATTTAGCATTTCCTGCTAAAACCTCTGCTCCGTTTACACTTACCATCGTACCGTGCCCGGAGATTTCCTCGTAACTTTGAATAGCGGTTTCGTCAATGTCTTGACCGTATGCCTTACGGATAGAGACAGCAATCGGATGGTTAGAGTGCACTTCTGCAAATGCTGCATACTGCAACAATGCCTCTTTTGTCATACCTACCGCTGGACGCACTGCAGTGACATCAAATACTCCTTTTGTCAGTGTTCCTGTCTTATCGAATACAACATACTTCACATTGTTCAATGCCTCTAGGTAGTTACTACCTTTTACCAAAATACCACGCTTAGACGCACCGCCAATTCCTCCGAAAAATCCGAGCGGAATGGATACGACTAAAGCACAAGGACAAGAAATAACCAAGAATACCAATGCACGATAAATCCAATCCGAAAATGTCGCTCCGCTTAGGAATAATGGCGGAAGAAATGCTAATGCTGCAGCAGTAATGACGACAAATGGTGTATAGTACCGTGCGAACTTTGTGATGAAGTTCTCTGTCGGCGCTTTGCGACTGCTTGCATTTTGTACGAGGTCCAAAATTTTTGAGACAGTAGATTCTCCAAACTCCTTTGTGACCTCTACAGTTAAAACTCCGTTCTTATTAATAAAACCACTTAGTACCTCACTACCTGTTTCTACTTCACGCGGCACAGACTCACCAGTTAAAGCAGATGTATCCATCATAGAGACACCTTCCAGCACCTTTCCATCTAAAGGTACCTTTTCTCCTGGTTTGACGAGAATCATGTCACCTATCCGAACATCCTCTGGGGAAACCTGCTTTGTTTCGTTTCCAACTCGTAAATTTGCATAATCTGGACGTATATCCATCAGTGCAGTGATGGATTTTCGAGATCTGTTGACTGCTAAACTTTGGAACAGTTCTCCAATTTGATAGAATAGCATAACAGCCACACCTTCTGAGTATTCACCGATAGCGAATGCTCCGAGTGTCGCAATAGCCATGAGGAAATTCTCATCAAATACTTGACCTCGTGCAATATTCTTAATGGCTCGAGCAACAATTTCGCCTCCAATGAGAATGTACGCTACTACAAATAAAGAAAAGTCGAACGGAAATGCTAATGGAGCAAAAGCCGCAATACCTGTTAATATACCACCGATAGAAATTCGTAATATTTTGCTGCGCATTTCTGCTTTCCTGTGATCCTCATGTAGCGTACCTTTTGCAAGGCTATCTTCTTTTATTACCTCTACATCTGGCTCTAACCGATTTACAATTTGTGTTGCTTGTTCAACAATGCTTGGTAGCTGTTTGTCATCTTCCACTTCAATCATAAGCTTCTTCGATACAAAATCTAACGTACTGGTTGTAACCCCAGATAATTCCCCTGTTTGTTTTTCTATTTTTGCTGCACAATTTGCGCAATCTAACCCTTGCAGTACCAACACTTGCTTGCGAGAAGGTGCCTTTCCTGTAGTCTTTTCTTTCACCTGAACGTGTGGCTCTAACTTTTTCACAAGCTGTTTGGCTTCTTGTGCCACTTCCTCGTCCTTGCCTTGTTGCGTTTCTACCGTTAAGGTCTTTGTCACAAAGTTCACGGAACAAGAAGATACGCCCTCCAACCCCTTGACACCAGTCTCAATCTTTAGGGCACAGTTCGCGCAATCTAGCCCATCTAAGACAAACTCCCGCTTTACTGCCGGCTCCCCCATACCACTCTCTCCCTTTATTTAATTCCGATCTTCATTCACATGCTGAAATGCTTGATCAAATATATGTTTGACATGGTGATCAGCCAAAGAATAATAGACCACTTTACCCTCTTTACGATTTTTGACGAGCTTTGCTTGCTTTAAGACCCGCAGCTGATGTGAGATAGATGACTGTGTCATACCTAGTACATAGGCCAGGTCACATACACACATCTCAGCTTCAAATAACACTTGAAGGATACGCGTTCTTGTACGGTCTCCCAGTACCTTAAACAACTCTGCAACATCTGTTAGCGATTCGTCTTGGCGAAGCGTTTGTTGCACCTTCTCAACAACATCATGATGGATAACGGGTTGACTACATGTCTCACTACAAATCTCTAACTTTTCCTCTGCCATAGTTTTTCCCCTCACAATCCTTGAACATATGAACAACCATTCAAGTATCCATGTATTTGTTCTCATTATATGCACGTGTATTCATATGTGTCAATGAATCTTCACATTATGTTCTAAATTTTGTCTGAAATTTCTGTTACAATATTGCTGAAATCGCAACCAAAAAGGGAGAAGCTTATGAAGCACTACCACACACCTCTGATTATCAGTACTATTTGTTTATCATTACTCCTAACAGCTGCTATACAGACCTCCCTATGCAGTTGACTTATGTATGAAAGGACATTAGTATTTTGAATATGTGATTCATTTAAGTCCTATGAATTTTTACTTAAAATGTTATTTAAAGGATGGATAAATAAGACGATGCAAAAAGTAGTTATTATCATAGTTGGTATAATCGTACTGGCACTGATGAGTGTGATATCTTTTATAGTTATTAAAGGGCTTATCCAGCTAATATTTTAGCCAAGCAAATAATTTATGCCCTTACAAAGAAAGATACCAAACTTCTTGTCCTTAATGAGGAAAGACACTACAACTGCAAGTGTCTTTCTCTATCATGCCGAATTTTTATCTCTCAAACACTTGGCATTGGCGTAAGTGTAGGCTTATCTCCGGATTTTTTTCATATCTCGGGAGTTAATGTATTTAGGAGACTACCAAAAGCCCTCCAGTGATTCGGAGGGCTTTGGTGTTCATATAATTTATCTTGCCAGTATTCATGTATGTATAAGAGGATAAAACTATATCAATCCTTAATGTGGTTCTACATGAACATGAGCATCATACACATCATGTTTTTGAGATAAGACATTTTCCACCTGTGTAGAAATATCATGAGCATTCCGTATATCCAAATTAGAATTTACAAGGATAACAACATCTACGACGGTATGATTACCGTAATTTCTAGCGCGTATATTCTTGACGCCCTTCACACCAAAGACGTTTTTTACGGTTTCTGTGTACCGTTCTATCTCCTTTTGATCAAATCCATCTGTTAAATGAAGGGAAGCTTCTCTAAAAATGTCCCATCCCGTTTTACATATTAATCCCCCTACTATGACAGCAGTTAATGGATCAAGCCAAGGAAGATCAAATTGGGAGCCAATAATTCCAATGGCTGTTCCAATACTTACCCAAGCATCCGAAAGATTATCTTTAGCAGCAGCCATGACTGACTGGCTATTTATTTTCCTGGCTAAATTACGATTATAACGATAAATGAAATACATGATTGTAGCAGAAAAAAGACCTGTCCAAGCTGAAATTAAATCTGGAGACGCATTTCTTTCACTAAAAACTGAAGTAATCGCTTCATATAACACTTGAATACCAACAGCGATCATGATAAATGAAGCAACCATGGAAGCAACAGTTTCGGCTTTTCGATGACCATAAGGATGATCCTCATCAGCTGGCTTTTGAGATAACTTCAGGCCAATTAAAACAGCTAATGAAGCAATTATATCTGTCGTATTATTTAAGCCATCTGCCTTTAAAGCCTCTGAATGAAATGTATAGCCAATAAATAATTTTAAAACAGATAAACAGATATAAGCAATAATACTTATGACCGCTCCACGTTCTCCCAGTTTTAAATCTGCATATTTTTGTTGTTCCATTGTTTATCCTCCGTTTTGCTTTCATTTAAAAATACTATCAAATGGAAGTGGAGTGGGTCTACAGCAACGTTTTTGTATACATCTACAATGATGAACCTATATAAAAAATGTTTCTCTGAGTAAAAAATGATCTGAAGGGCTGTTTTGTTTACATAATTAATGAAAGTGGAAGTCGATGTATTTAGAAATCTATGAACTCTTTTCAATTTCGTTGTTGCTCCAACACTCAGTAAGAGGAACCAACAGTGAAACCAAAAGAAACCGTACAGTG
>NZ_JASATP010000104.1:0-6112 GCF_038440375.1 Bacillus sp. OTU530 | reverse complement strand
TTTCTCAATGTAGTCCCGGACAAAACGCAGTTCACCGACTTCGACTTCAATGCCCACTTCCTCGATGCATTCTCGTTTTAAATTTTCATGCATGCAGGTTCTCTCCATGTTCCTGTCCTCCCCGGAAGAAGATAAAATGCTCCGTCTTTTCCTTGTAAATATGTAATAATAAAAATATTTTGAAAAATTTTATTTTGCTACACATTATTTTCCTACGCCATAAAGCGCTGACCAAAGTAATATAAAATTATGTTATTTGGATATAAATACTCTATACATTTTTAGTTTACATAATCCCACATTATCGGAAGTGGGAATCGCTAGGGATTCCCTGCCAAACCCTTGGGGGATCCCCATTCTTCTTACTTTCTATCCAGTCCATGAAATTTCACGTCATGCATGTTTTTAAACAATGTAGAAATGGCAAGGGTTGTAGCCGCCCCCCCACTCTAATTTTGCATAAAATAGTGTGTATCCAAATCGTAGTGAAATTATCCATAGGGTGGTACACTATCCATGTGTTACTATCCCTTTCTAAATTATATAGATCCAGTCGTACACCACGTCTGGAATCACCAAAAAACCGTGCTTATCATAAGCGCGGTTTTTTCTTTTTATCGGCTCCAAAAGTTCCACCACTTTTTTTGTTGTGTAGCTGCTATCATTTTTTTTGTTTCTTGTGTATCTCTTATTGGCCTAGTCACAGGGTTCGTGCTGTAGACCGCAAAGTAAAGTAGCCAAGAGTACGTTAAAGTTGTGGTAAAGATATTTGGTAATACTTTTGGACATATCTTTTGGTAATTATAGAATCCAATGGCAATCATTCAACCGATAAATGGACAGAGTAGTTACAAAAATAGTGGTTTTTGGTAACTGCAATCTGCGGATTTAACCAGAAATTTTTCACATTGGTACTTTTGTAGTAAGCCACTTTGCGGTCTATGACAGCTACCCTGTCACTACCCCTAGAGGGGTGTTTTTGTTTTTTTAATTTATAATTTTATGTACAGTCATTGAAATTAATTCATGGGATTCCTATAATTTTAAGACTCTTTGTAAAAATGACTTTTTGGAACTATTTTCTTCCTGTTTTTCGATGTAATCTAATACTCTGTTTAGTCTCTCTTTCAATTCCTCATTTTCTTTTTGTATTTCAGCGTTATTTTGCCGTTCTTTTTCCGTTCTTTGCCGTTCCTCTAGCAGTAACCCAAGGATTTGTTTATTTTGTTCTGCAATGATTTCTTGTTGTTGTAAGGTACATGCCAGTTGTTTATTTGTTTCTTGGAACAGGGAAAAAAGGTCTTCTTGGTAACGTTCTTTTACCGTTACTTTACTGTTCTCGGTAACAAGAACGCTGTGCGTTATTTCAGCGTTATCCTGTTCAGTTATAAGGGTTTGTACAGCATCTTCTAGCGTTCTGCTTCCATCCTTCATTAAGTCCTGCATTCGTCTTAAGAACGCTATATCTTTTTCGTAATAAATACGTTGGTTGCGGGGATTCCTTTCAAATTTATATTGGGCATCTTCTAACGCTAAACTCCATTTTCGAAGGGTATTGCTGTTTAAATTGAGGTCTTTACAGACTTCGGCAGCAAAATAGCCAAACTCCATGGGGATTCCTCCTTCTATAGCCTGTCTTTCTAGCGTTATTCTACTGTTCTCCTTGCGTTATAGCAATTCCTTAAGGGGATGGCTATTTCCTTTATACAAATTTTTTAAGACTTTTAGATGAACTTGTCATATTAATAGTTTGGAATGGAGTAAATACCAAGGGAATCTCACTACCAATAATGTGGGATTATGTTAAACTTAACGTGTATAGAATATACATAAAGAAAAAGCCCCATCTAAAAGAAGGGACTTTTATATACGAGGCATTATCATATAATGATATTATAGGATATCTCATCTGTTTTTGTACCAACTAATTGAGATATTTTCCGATATATTGTTTTAAAACGTGTTATAAACACTTTCACAAGTTTCAGCCTTTGGTTCATAAAAACAGTGACGTTTGAAACGTCCAACAATAGGCTGATCGTACCACTGTGGAGGACAATCACCTGGAGGTCTAAAATACCATAAACTAAATCTTGCAGGCCAAGATCTTTCACCATTAATCACTCGACGTGCTAAGCTTCTTTCACTTTCTCTTGCCCTTTGATAGAAATAACCATGCTGAACAGCTTCGAATGCATGCTCTTGATAAATCATTTGAGGAATAGTACGAAGTCCTTTAAAATCGGAACAATTAGCTCTTATTCGGTTAACTCCTACGTTCCCAACGAGTAACAGCCCTTTTATCCCTTCACCTTCGGCTTCAGCTCGAAGCAATCTTGCCAAAAGATCGATATCTGCACTCGTAGCCTTAACAACCATAACTTCACCCCCCATTGTAGTTTTACATTTTATAATATTATTTTTTAATTAGACTAATTACCTTCAATCTTTATATGAAGCTTATTCATAGCCTAAATTACTATCCACTAACTGCCGAATTCGAATTTTCTGTCAACCGGCCCTTTTCGGTGGCTGTTTTTTTGCATGTATTAAGGTTTTGGCATTTCCCTTGCTTTTGGGGAAATCCCACCACATAAGCGTGTAGAGTTATATGTGAATGTAAACTTTTTTATAAAAGTAGACTATTTCATCATTTATCCGTGATATGTACCCAAACACAAATAAGAAGAATACAATGAGATACCGTAGATGAAAAGCCATAGTTAAACCTTCTTCCTCAATATCAAGGAGGGAAATATGTATGAGTAATTTTGAAACTGTTTGTGGACATGAACATAGACATAAACATAGACATGGTAATGAATTCGTGCTAATTATTGTTCTCTTTATCTTACTTATTATTGTTGGTGCAGTAATCTGCTGTGGCGGTTATGACGGCTATGGCCATGGCGGTTACGGCTGCTACTAAAAACTATAACAAGAAGACCCCACATAATATCTTTGTGGGGTCTTCTTGTTATAGTTTTCTTCAAAAAATACCGTTGTGTTTTAGCGAAATATTACTGCTAATAACAGGAATTATGTAAACATGAACCCCCTCCAGATCACTAAAGGGGGTTTTTAGCATTCTAGATACATTGAATTCCGATAATGCCGACTTATGTTAACTCGACGTGTATGGAATATGCATTACTTCTTGTTCAACTAAATGGGCAGTAATTTAGACTACAAATGAGCTTCACAAAAGAACAGTACAACATACTAATAAATACTTTAGGAATTTATTTAAGATAAGGTGGTGATCTTTTAAATGTATGATCAGACAGTATACCCCTATATAAATTATGATCAGCAATTGGAGCGTCAATTTCCAAGTTCACCAGCGCCCCCGTTTCCGGGACCATCAGGGTTACCGGGTTTACCAGGGCCTGGGTTTGGGGGACCATCAGGTGTACCAGGTCTACCAGAAGCACAACCTCCAACTGCTCCTCCTCCATCATTTATTCCTCAACAAGCAGTTGCTTCACCATTTGCTGTTGATCCAGGAGCAATGAGGTTCTGCCTGTTTCGTAATACTTTTATATGGCTCAACAATGGTGAAGGGTTTTGGTTTTATCCCATTTTCGTAGGTCCAAGATCTGTTGCTGGTTTCAGATGGACTGGAAGGTTTTGGGTGATGTTTGGTATTGATACAAGGAGAATTGCTTCGTTTACGTGTTTTTAAAAACTATCATTTTCGAGGGCGATGTTTGAATAAGGGCATCAAATCCATAGTTGTCATTTTTGACAACAAAGGTTGTCAAAAATGACAACTATGGAAAATCGTAAAAACCTTGGTATAACAACGTTTTTAGCCTCTTTATAACTACCTTCCTTCTCACTCTCATATAAATAGCAATTCGTCTTCTATTTAGCAATACCTAATTTTATGTTTTTTTGGTTTTATCCGCCTATAGTTATAGGCTAAAAATTCTGCAAGGAACGGGTAGTATTTTTTGAGAACCCCACTCAAAAAATCTCCACCCTCAACAAAGAAAAAGCCGGCTTCTCAATCGTCGCCTAATGGCTATCGCCATTTCTTTTTCTTTGTTGTCCTTGCGGAATTTTTTTCGGCTCGTTTTGGCTCTTTCGCCAAGCCGACTGACCAAAAGCAAGATGCGGGGGATCGGCTTGCACGAGCGATTATACGAGCCGAACCGCCAGATCATCCGTCCCTTGTGTTGCTCTCTCTCCTTAGGCCTACACGCTTACGTGGGGTTTCGCCCCCACACGGCGAGCCATCCTCTGCCCAAAAGCAAAGGGAAAAACCTTTTCAAACATTAAAGACACTGTTCAGAAGCCTCAGATTTGTTTTTAAGCGTTCGTCTTTCTACAAACATAGAAAACTACTGTTATTCGTCTAGAATCCTTTTATAGGGATTTCAGATGTCTTAAAATGAATTTCTTTTGTACACCTTGTTTCCAGTGCAATATGAATTGATATGAATGTGTACACTATGCCTATACATCAAAACTGTAAATTATTGGTATTTCAATGATTATACAGATATAGTTCACACTTGAAATCGCGTTATACCACCGCCCGAACACCCCATTTGTATTCAAGTTCTCGTCTCCACACCTCATACCAACTTCGTCGGCATGAGGTGTGGAGAACATACAAATGGGGTGTTCGGGCTAGATAGAGGGTAAATGTAAAGAGAAAAAGAAGAATAGAAGAATAAGAGATAAGATCAAATGAAAAGAGAATATACAAAGATACAAAATGAGAGGGGAAACTGAATGAAATGAATCAGAAATATGAATAGATAATGATGCTGGGATGTGGGGTTATATGGATGTTAAGAACAACATGTATGGTGAGAAAAGATAGAAAACAGATACAAGAGGGAATAAAAGTAATGATTAAAGTGATATGGAGAAAAGAAAAAACAAAGATACATAGGGAAAGAGAATAGGAGGACAGCCCCTGCAGGAAAAACGAATCGAGAACAAGTTGCTGTGCAACTTCGCAAATGATAGATACGAAGTAACTGTATAATTGCGCCCTGTAATTTTTACAGGGAATCAGGATAAGCGAAAGGATAGGCTAAGGAATAACTATCTGAATGGGTTGTTGATTTCCTATCCTGTTATCTATATTAAACTGTTACAAATACAGATTTAATAAGGTTTTTACAATACCTTTTGAATATCGGCGAAATACATGACAGTTTGTTATTTTTTTGCTGTATATTTTTTGTAAATAAAAAGCTTCCGCGGGTCAGAGTTTTTTTGCTTTGGATCGAGTGATATAAAAAAAGAGCCTTCCTTGATGAAAATAGAGGGCTCTTCTTTTGGTCAAACTATTAATCTGGATTAACTGCTTCCTTAAGCGCTTTTCCTGGTTTAAATGCTGGCATTTTGCTTGCTGCAATCTCAATTTCCTCACCTGTTTGAGGGTTACGTCCCGTGCGTGCTGCTCGATCACGTACTTCAAAGTTGCCAAATCCAATTAACTGAACAGTATCTCCGGTTTTTAATGCGCTGAAAATTGTATCCAATACTGCATCTACTGCTTTAGTTGCGTCTTTTTTTGTTAGTTCAGCTTGCTCAGCTACATTGTTAATAAGATCTGTCTTGTTCATATTAAGTCCTCCAAAGGTATGTATAGATACATTACTTACCATACTTTTTCTATGTTTTTCAATTTAAACCTCTTAAACTTCTTCTTTTATCTTTCTTTATGCTCTTTTTGAGTCCGGTTAACATAAGATTCGAAAGAGGAAGTTGATTTTAGTTTTTGTTTAGCCAGTAGCTAACAGCTTCTCACCCTCAAATTTACCGGCTTCTATTAGGGGTCCTGATTATGTTTAAATCTTTAAACAAAAACGGGATATGATTCGGATCTCGTTAGTTCCTTTACATAATCAGTGTTCCAAAATAAAAAGAGAAGGTAATACCCTTCCCTTTCATTCCAATTATTTTCTTCTTACATTAGTAGCTTGAGGTCCACGATTGCCTTGCTCAACATCAAATGTAACTTCTTGACCTTCGTCTAATGACTTGTACCCTTCACCTTGAATAGCTGAGAAGTGAACGAATACATCTTCTCCACCTTCACGCTCGATAAATCCAAAACCTTTTTCGCTGTTAAACCATTTTACTTTAC
>NZ_JASATP010000103.1:0-6409 GCF_038440375.1 Bacillus sp. OTU530 | reverse complement strand
ATACAACAAAAAGATACGAGGATGAACCCGAATACATAAAAATGTATTTAGATACTGTTTTATATCTGAAAGACCTTCCTAAAGGCTATAATTCAATACTTTTAGCATTTTTAAAAAAAATGACTTACTCCAGTAATTCAAATAACGGCGGAGGTCAAATGATATACGTAAATGCACATATGAAAAATGAAATTGCATCCGAATTATCTGTTTCTTTAGCTAGAGTAAATCAAGCTATTACAGACTTTGTTAAAGGAAAGATTTTTTTTAGAGCAGGAAGAGGAACATATCAAGTAAATGCGCATTTATTTGGAAAAGGAGATTGGCAAAATATAAAAGAAATCAGAATGAAAATTCACTTTGATCCAAATGGAAAAACTATTATGTCTGAAGTTGAAAAGAATACCGATTCAAGAAAAAATGAGGATAAACAAGAAACCATACTACAAGTCATTAATTCCTAAAGAGGTGAAATGGAATGAAGATTAAGTTTGAAGAGCCAGTGACACCAGAACTAATTGCAAAGACTTTACAGGATTTTATGGAAGAGTATGAAGTAACACTTGCTACAGCCAATCTATATATTAACTTTCGAAATTCTGAGGGAGCATTGGTGACTCTAGTAGATCGTAACGGAGATGAAATCGAGGGGATCATCGTAAAAAAACCAAAAGCTCAAAAGCCTAAAAAGAAAAAACAAACAAACAATATATTAGATTTCCCTAATAATGAACGTGAAATTGAAATTAAATAATTACAGCAAAAAAGCCGACGAGATTGTCGGCTTTTTCTATTTGAAAGTCACTCACACGAAATTTCACCTGTCGGCTCTCTTTCCTGTTCGCTCTCAAAATCAAACGACCGCTCCTCCATCAAATTGCATTTGAGTTATGCCTGATACTCGATTAAGGGATTCCCGAGTATAGCGGCATAACTGGAGTGTTGGCAAGCTCTATATTTGGTACCCAAATAGGCTTGTTGGGGCACGCCCCAAACCCCAGCAAACCTTGGGCGCTGCCCAAACCCGCAAGGGGAAACCTTCCCCTTGACCCCCTCCAAAAAACTCCCCCAACCCCCTCATTTTTTGAGGGGGCTCCCTCGCCGGTAGGCAGGTCAAAACGGTTTGCGTTTTGACGAACCAAGAGGGTCTGGGTCTGGTGAACCTGTCAACTCCTTATCCTCCCTTCGGTCCGGTACCGTTGACAGGGACATTATCTAGTTCTCTTACATAAAAATGATTCGACATACCGTCTGGTTTCGATCCGTAAAACTACCGAAGGGCTACGGACAACATGTACTCCTACGAAAAAAAACCATACAAGAATCTTGTGAAAAAAGAATAACTTTTGTTAAAGTAGATACAACAAGCATCCGTATGTTGGTTACGGATTTCCCGTAGGGAACGAATTATACATAGGGGGGTGCGAAAAATGGAAGAACAGCAACAATTTATGCAATCTTATACGCGTAAAGAGGTTTCCGAAAAAACAAAAATCGGTATGAGTACATTGATAGACTGGGAAACAGCTTACGGAGATGTTTTGGTTATCCCACGCAACGAAAAAAACGAACGGTTTTACACAGACTTTGAAATTAACATTCTCAACAACATTAAGACGATGCGAAAACAAAAATTAGCTCACGATCTGATTAAAGAAATGATTAAAAAAGCCAAAGAAGCAAATGCACAACATGAAGTTGCCGCATCGGTAGTTCCAATCCCTTCAGTTCCGGTTATGACCGCACACGAAGCCATTGAAAACATGTTGAAATTAGAACGGACAGTAGAAAAGCAAAATCAGGTAATCGAACAACTGGTAAAAGAAATCAAGACTATGCGGCAAGAAAGCAATGAAATAAAAGAGATGCAACAAAAATTGCTCTCTGCTCCGGCTCCAACCGATTATTCTAAATCTATTTCGTCTCTGGAAGAAAAAGTAGAACATTTAACAGAATCGATAGAATCCCTTTCCAGAGTTGAAAAATATGCAAAAGAAAAAGAGAATGAACCAAAAAAAACATTTTGGGAGAAATGGTTCAGAAAATAACCTCTTACGACTTCACAGAAGCTCGAATTTCACGTTTTTCTTGTCAAAGAATAAGTAAATTATCTTTTGTATAAAAAACGCCCCAGAATCAATTCTGGGGCGTTTTTTATGTTATTTTCTTTATCCTTGTATTTTAATTAATTCACTTTAGATTTTTTTGGAAAATAATATGCAAGATTTTATACAATTTCAGGACGGGAAATAAAATGGCAAATGCGCCAAAATCCTTGCCATTTCTACGTTGTATAAAATTCTGCATATTTCATAATATTCGAGAGTTATAGGAATGTTGCTATCACGGGGATGGCGGGGATCAAGGACTTCCGATAATTAAGGATTATGTAAACTTCACATGAATAGGGTATACATAAATTAACCCCTCAACTTAAGTTAAGTTGAGGGATAAGATCAGTCTGAATAAATTGTAGCATTAAAGCTTTCTGGACCTACTCGTACAGTTCCTATTGTACTAGCACTTATAAATACTGTATAAACTACTTGGCCACCAGCCGGAATAGAAACATTGAAATCAGAAGCAGCAAATGATAGTACCTGAGGTCCTAAGACAGATAATTCAAGAGCTTCACGTACTGAATAAATAATTAGGTCAGATAGAGTAGTCCCTCTTACGATAGTTGCTGTAATAGACGTAGCAACTGGTATAGCAGGTAATTGAACAGTTACTGTTCCAACCATTTCAGTACGTACAAGTCCTGTAGCACCCCCTGCACTAAGAGTAAGCTGTGCAAAAAGTTGTGGTGAAGTTGCTATAGGAACCGAAATAGAGTTTGCATAACTCGCATTTTGCGATGTTCTAGCATCGAGTAATTTAACTATTGTTTATTCTCCTTTCTAAAAAAATTAAGATGGTTGTCTAATTTTTGGATAAAGAGGTATTAGCAGCAAAATAATTAAAAACCTAAGAAATTTTTAGTCTTATTAGTAATACTTTTTCCATAAAAAAGACGCTCTCGTTGATAGAGTATGAAAAATACATTTGAAATGCTTGTCCTATTGTCTATAAAAACAAAAAAATTACTAGATTCTGGTTTAACTACTGATAATTCATATCATGTACAAAAAAACATCAGGAGGTACCTCAATCCTCCTGATGTAAGTTACTAGATTAAGTTACTAGATGCACTATAATATATTCATATTGTGTAAAAAATGATTGGACTATTTACTTCCGATAATGTGGGATTATGTCAACTTAACATGTATAGGGTATACAATTTGTTTGGTAAAGAAAAAAGAAAAGCAGATAGCTTTTCTCATAAATAATATGTTGAGCCAAACGGAAATGTTGAAAAACCAATTGGATGTATGACATGAGAATATATGACATGAGGGTGTGCCACGTACATGGGATACATGGAACCATACGTCTGGTGAATTGGATGAAGTGTTTCATGTCCGCTACTCCATGTAGTGCCACTGATACCGACACCGGCACCTGCACCAGAACCGGCACCAGAACCGGCACCAACTTGTCGTGCATTGTTAAAGTATGGGATTATCATAATAATTCGCCTTGCTCCTTTATAGGAATTGGATTGCTCTTTTATATGGTATGTCTATGTACCGAGCAAGGAGCTTATTTAACTAATATTCAATTGTACTACCGATAAACCTAATTATGTGAAAATGAATACCCTCCAGATCGCTTGGCTGGAGGGTATTTTTGTAGGCTCCTAGATACATTGAATTCCGATAATGCCATGTTATGTTAACCTCTAATGTATAAAGCATACATTTTAAATTTTGCTGGATAAGCATGGACAATCATACAAGCAAAAGCTTGTTATCTAGTAAAAAAAATAAAGAAATTCAATCTTTGTCCATTACCAACTCCATTAAACAAGCATAAAATATATAGAGCTTAATCCAATAGGGGGTAAGTATATGGGGAAATACTATGATAAATTAATGGCTAGAGCCAGAATGTATGCCAAAATGTACGATAAAATATATAGTAAATCAATGTATCGTAAATCTAATTGTAGACCGAGTAAATCCGACAATAAATCGAATTGATAAATCGTAAAAACAAAATATTCATAATTATATAACGATAGGTCGAGTGATGGATCAAATTCGAAATACAAAGAAACGATATGTAATCCTTATTGTAAAGAAATGTTCTGCTGTGAATTCATCGGAAGAGATCCAACTTTTTTTCCTGGGATACATATGATTTTAGAATACAATATACATAAACCAAAAGCCCCACATGGAGGATGGGGGCTTAGTAATGCAATATTATATTATTATGATAAATCGTCTGTTTTTGTACCAACTCATTGAGGTATCTTCCGATAATAGCGTGTTATGTTAACTTAACATGTATATACATACATTGGGATTTTTCGGGAAAATGGAGACAAACGCGGAACAAAACTATTAAATTTTAATATAATATTGTAAAAATTAAAATGGAGGTGTTGCTTTCATGACTTCTTTCACAACTGGTATAATTACGAATACGGGAACCACTCCTGCATCGAACCTTGTAATTAACATTGACAATGATAATCTTAATTTTTCATCTAACGTTGTTTATCATATCTACGTATGGAATAGCTTGGTGAGTAAGTCACTGATTTATGCCGGTACACTGAATATCAATGCGAACACAAGCCAAATTCTTAATTTCAACATCACAGGTAATACTTCTTACGAGGTTCAATTTCAAATTACAGGACAGGGACAGGTTACGCCAGATACAGTCATCACTGTATTCGGAACTGATTCATCCGGAAATGTAATTCATCATCAAAAAGTGTTGTACCCAGAACTCACTCAAATTTCGCAAATTAACCCATAAGTCGAGGTGAAGCAACCGTTGACTTAATGTTCTTATGTGTTGAGTTGCTGTTGATATAACTTTTTTATTTTTCCAAACTGATTTTAGGTGAGTGCGCATCTATACACCTTCTGTCGAAGGTGCCGATGCGTACTCGCTATCACTCGATCCAAAAACAAAAAAACTTTAACCCGCAGGGGCTGTCTTTTTATTCTCTTTCTCTATGTATTCTTCTTTGTTTTCTTTTCTCCCTATCATTTTAATCACTCCTTTTATTCACATGTCATTCCTTCTTGTATGTGTTCTCTTTATTCTTTATTTCACTTCCCTTCTCTTCTGTTTCCGTTGAGTGTTCTCTATCTTTTTTCAGCATACATATTGTTCTTAGCATCCATAGAACCCAACATCTCACAATCATTATCTATTCATATTTCTGATTCATTTCATTCAGTTTCTTCTCTCATTTTTTCTCTTTGTATATTCCTTTTTCATTTGATCTTATCCCTTATTCTTCTTTTCTTCTTTCTCTTCTTCTTTCTCTTCACATGTACCCTCTATCTAGCCCGAACGCCCCATTTGTATGTTCTCCACACCTCATGCCGACGTAGTTGGCGTGAGGTGTGGAGACGAGGACTCGAATACAAATGGGGCGTTCGGGCGGCGGTATAACACAATTTCAAGTATTCAATATATCTATACACTCACTGAAACGCCAATAATGTATAGGTATAGTGTATAGGCATTATCTACATCTTTATGTCAGTTCGTATTGCATTGGAAGCAAAGTATCCAAAATAAATTCATTTTAAGGTGCCTAGAACCTCGATAAAAGACTTATAGATTAATAACAGTATTCTCTATGTTTGTAGAAAGACGAACGCTTAAAAACAAATCTGAGGCTTCTGAACAATGTCTACAATGTCTTTGATGTTTGAAAAGGTTTTTCCCCTTGCTTTTGGGACGAGGCGGCCGGGGGTGTGCGGGGCAGAGCCCCCACATGAGCGTGTAGGTATAAGGAGAGAGAACGACACAATGAACGGATGATCTGGCGGTTCGGCTCGTATAATCGCTCGTGCAAGCCGATACCCCACATCTTGCTTTTGGTCCTCGGCTTGGCAAGAGAGCCACAACGAGCCGAAATCCTCTATACAAGGAGGAAAGGGTGGAGATTTTTTGAGTGGGTTTCTCAAAAAATACTACCCGAACCTTGTATAGAGGATAGCTTCTAATAAGATTATATAGGGTGGACAAGCTCAAAAAACGGGTATTAAGTGTTGGTACATCAACATGAAAACGCTTTCATCAAATTATTGCAGAGCAATAATAGTATTATTGCAGAGCAATAATAGTATTATTGCTCTGCAATAATACTATTCTAGTAAATAACTAGAAAATATACATTTTTATGCTTTACAAATATTCTAGTGATTTACTATAATAAACTAAAATTAAATTACTAGAATTTGGTTAAGGAGGATTAAAATGCCTAGAATTGTAGAGCAAAAAATAGAAACAGTCATTGATCAAGACGGAAGTATCCTAGAGAAAAAACACA
>NZ_JASATP010000102.1:0-6624 GCF_038440375.1 Bacillus sp. OTU530 | reverse complement strand
ACCGGCAGGGCCTCAAGGATTAACAGGAGCTACAGGACCAGCAGGACCAGCAGGACCGGCAGGGCCTCAAGGATTAACAGGAGCTACAGGACCACAAGGACCGCAAGGAGTTCCTGGAGGAGTATTAGCCTTTGCAGATTTTTTTGCGTTGATGCCTCCTGATAATGCAACAACAGTTGCTCCTGGAACAGACGTGGATTTTCCACAAGATGGGCCTAATAGTGGAACGGGTATTGTACGGGCTACTGCCGATTCATTTATCTTGCCTGCAATTGGCACTTATCAGGTCTTGTTTCAAGTGAGTGTGACTGAACCGGGCCAACTGATTTTAACTCTCAATGGCGCTGACCTAGCCTATACGGTGGTCGGGCGGGCAACCGGTACTTCTCAGATAGTAGGAATGGCTCTTGTGCAAACATCAGTCGTCAATTCAATACTCACTGTACGAAATCCCGCTGGTAATTCTACGGCACTGACCATCACTCCTCTCGCGGGAGGAACAAGGCCTGTTTCAGCACACCTTGTTATCACACGACTCCAATAAACGGGGAAAATAGAATGACATACCGTCTACCAAACTAAGCTGTAGACTGGTTTAGCAGACAGTTTTCGAGTCCCCCTGCAAAAAAAACTGATAAATATGTCAGGGCTTCACTTTCTATAGTAGGAATGTTTATAATAAAAGTCCGGTACTCCTTTTTTATCCCGGAAACGGTACTTTTTTTGGTTACCAAGTGGGAAGGAACTCCAAAAAAAAAGGCTGCATGATTATCCAATTTGGAAGCAGATAGAGATGAATTGTTCATTCGTCCAAAACTTACAACAGTTGACGAACTAAGTAAATATGTAAAGCTTTCAGAAAAAGAATTGGAAACATTGAAATGTGCTATTGAAAAATAGACAACCAAAATGTAACTTCCTATATCAGATTTTATGTCAATTTAATATAAAAGCAAAAGTAAAAACGCTCCGTTCTAGGAGCGTTTTTACTTACCAAGAAAAAAACCACTTTAGACGTTGCCAAAAACTTTTCTTTTCTTGCGCTGCCTTTATCTCTTGCAGTCCTCGTATGACTTCCACGAGTTGGGCATCCCTCTGTCGATCCCGTTCCTCTTGACGCTTCTCCTGGGCATCCCTTAGCAAGGACTCTTGCTCTAATTTCGTATCAATATACTTTTGTAGTTGCTCTATTTGTGTTTCATGCTGTTCTAATTGTTTTAAGACGTCCTGCAACTGTCCTCTATCATTTTGGACAGATAGGACACCTTTCAGGACAGTATGGACACATTCGGCTATTGTCTGTCCGCCTTGTTTATACAAATCTAACATAGCTTTAAACATCTGCAAGTCTTTTTCTGTATAGACTGTTTTCTTGTTTTCTACCGTAAATGAGATACCAGCTTTAACAAAATGAGCCTTATAATTCCTAAGCGTAGACTGGTTTACACCTAACTTTTTAGCAAATATTGAACCAGTGTATGTTTTCTCTTGTGGGACTGCTCGTAACAAGTTCATCCCTCCTTTGAGTACATACAGATTATTCGTGTTGTCCTTCTTAAAATCCTGTCCTCAGGACGTCCTAAGTGTCTACTGTCCTGTCCTATCTGTCCTCTGTCCTAAGTGTCCTGATTATTTTAAGCATATCCATAGCGGTAGCTCCCTTAATCTCGATAATAACTCTTGTCTATCTATTCCATATTTTTTATTCCTACCTAACTCCATCGGCTCATGAACAAACAAGACACCACTGTTCTCTACTAATCCCTTATCAATTCCTTTAAAATCCCATGTAGTACTTCTGCCATAATATAGATAAACCTTATATATCGCGTTGCAAGACATAAGTTTCATAACAGATTTTTGTCTCAATGCGCTTTCAACTTCAATTGCAACAACAGGTCGACCATCTCTATTTAACCAAACAACATCTATTTTACCTTTCCTTCCCTCATCCCCCTTTATACAGTTAATTCGGTATTCTATTACGCCTTCCAAATTAAAAGTTTTAGCCATCGAGGTTAATTTCTTTTGTAGTTCCGTATGATAATAATTCTTAGTCTTAAAATCGATCACGTCATAAACTATCTTCATCTCTTTAATTATCTCTGAAATCAACCTATCCTTCATTTTTCCCCTCCTGTCCTACCGCATTTCACTATTTATTACTCGGAAAAAGCCGTTTCCTTTTCGCGTGGTGTCCCCTACCCTTGCAACCCAAAGAGCATAGGGGTCGGGGAAAATTCGCCCCTCGCCCTATACCCTTCGGATTGTAAAGCAAAGGTCTTCCCCTTCACAAAAAGACTACGTTTCTTCCTGCGTCATAAACCGTTCAAAGCTGTTTTACTTATCGCTCAAATCCAGAGTCCCTATCTCGACTCCTCGTTCGCATTCTCTCCTGCTTTTGCTTTTCAAGCTGTTCTTGTTTATAGTTGACAAATTTTTGGGCACCTTTAACCTCGTTTTCATCCCCAAAATACCGCTTTAACAACTTCTCTTTCGCTTTGTCTAGAAGACCAGCCTTGATATAGCCAATCGTAATTGCCAACTCCGGCACCTTCTCCTTATAAAATTCTTTTACTTTCTCCATTGTTTTCTTTAATAAGTCATTTTCTTTTTTTAATTCTTTATTCTCTTTTCTCAACTGTTCAATTTCAGTTTGAAAAGTCTGTTTCTGTACCTTTAAACGATCATTATCCGCTTTAAACTGTTCATTTTGCGTTTTAAGCACATCTGAAGCTTTCGCAAGGTTTTTTATAGCTTCATAGTCTTTCGGCTCTAAAATTACCCTATCTGTGGCTTTCTCGACCTTCTTGAATCCTTGTCGTTCCAATACAATCTCTGGGTGTACTGGAATGTTATTTACCCTCGACACAACTTCCACATCTTTCATTAGCTTTTCCACTAAATTCTTTGCTTCTATGGCTTGTGCTCGTACTCTTTCAAGCTTGTGCTCATGATATTGCGTTTGCTCTTTAAACTCACTTACCGCCACATGCTTGATGTCCTTTGTAGTTCCCCTCTGCAGGTTGTAGCCCCTTTCGTTCATCCTTTCATTGTAGATGTCCTGAAGACGTGCCAGATCCTCTTTTGTAGGGATGAACTTATTACGACTAATTTGTAGTACCTCTGCTTTCCTCCGGCCATCATAATCACGTGTTAACGGAACAGCAACTACATGCAGATGAGGAGTTGCTTCGTCCATATGTACCACCGCATGAATGATTTTATCTTTTGTAATACCAATATCTTTTTCTAGAAATTCCAGAGACTTATTTGCCCAGGCTTCAATCTCTTCCCGTGATTTATCACAGAAAAATACATCATCACTTGTAAAAAGAAATTCAGCAGCTACATCATTTTTCGCACTATTGATTGCTTGGTCAAATGTTCTCCGTCTATCAGAACGTATAGTTTTCATCCGCTCTTCATGTTCTACCTTCATCTCACTTGTTATTTCATTGAACTTTTTCAAATATGAGCCAGCACATTTTACAAGTTCGATATTTTCACTGGATCTTGTCTTATCAATATCCAGATTGGTGTGCGAAACACGTTCATCATTATGCTTTCCAATGCCTCTCAAATCCCCTGTTGTTTTTATGCCTTTGACCCTAAAAATAGAGTAACTCAAGCACCCCACCACCCCTAAATTTTTCCACCTCATTATGGCATGAGAACAAATTGGATGTCAATTTCAGAACATACTCTAATATTGTCAGCTATCGCGACAATATCCGTGTGCCCTGCGGGAGGTGGACGTGCCGTCCACCTGCTCGGCTGCGCCGAGAGATTCCCCTTTCTCAGGGGAATCTTTAAGAAGAAGTGTGATCATTTAGCTATACATCTAAAAACATAGAAACACGGAAGGAATCTTCCGTGTTTCTATGGTATAGTATTTTATAGATGTTGTTTAACTTGAGTGCTACTGTAATAGCACTATCCTAGTAAGTCAGTTAATTGAGCGATTAACTGGCTTTTTTTCTGTCTATAATCTTCTGCTACATCAAACAATTTAGGCACATGCTGTATTATCTTTTTTCTCCACGTTCTTTTTTGGTCTTTATCCATCATCCCAAAATATCTCCCGTGATAATCACTCATAATAGCTTCTAATATGATACGGTCATTTAACTTTAGTTTCCCATCAATCCTCTCTAAATCTCCTACTATTATTGACTCAAACGGATTGTACTCTGTATCTATCCATTCTTTCGCTTTATTCTTTCTTAGACGGGATTCAAAACGTGTGACATGTTTTATATCTGGATATTGGTCCAAAGTCCCGTTTGCTTCATTCTCAGCTTTCTTGTTGTAGATACAAATATGGTTATCGCTCCCACGTTTTCCTATATACATAGTTTCTAATTCTTTATCCCTGTTCAGAAAGATACATTCTGTCTTACTGGATAAGTCTTTTATCTTCAAATCGGAGGTTTTAACAGGATAATCACAGGCTATATGTATTCCGGTTATTTCTATGTTTGTTAGGAGTTTTAAAACGGTTAATATAACCTGATACACAACGTTATTGTATAACATGTGTTTAGGATTAAATTCAAAGCGCACATCTTTCAGCAACCTATCCGTTTTCTTTTTCCTGTTATTAGGAAGGAATCCATTTTCATCTAACTGTGATTCCATTTCAGCTGCCCTAGTTAACTCTTTAGTTTTAGTTATAATCAATTTCTCTTTTAAACCTAACTCCTTTAGCAATGTATCTATATGATCCTGATGGAGACTTTCTATAACCTCATTTTTGAAGTCAGTTAATAACTCCTGTTTATCTATATCCGATTTTAAGGCCCGTACCTCTGCTTCTAATTGCTCTATTGATAATTCTAGTTGCTTACGATACCTTTTTAGTTTTCGTGCATCAGTAAGTCTACCATCCTCATCAGTTTCCGCAATCATTTCCTTTACGTCCTCTAAATTTTCGAATAGATGTTGATACTCTTCATTTGAGAGCAAGGACTCTCCAGCCTCTCTACTCGTTTTCTCCTGCTCTATTTGAGACTCTAGACTAATTCTATGTCTAATGAGTTGCGGAAGGTCTACAGCGCCTTTCTTAATGTCTCCAGCTAACTCAAGATAGCCACAGTCTAACGATTCCGCTTTTAGTACCTCTTCATAACCGAAATTTCTAGAATGGTGTGATTGTAAGACATACATCATACTTGTACTTGTTAAAACTCTAATAAACTCATCTTTTTTAATACCTTCTTTAAAATCTGCTACAATACTCAATTTATCGATAGTAATGTCTAGAAGTTGGGTAGGAACTAATTCTTTAATCATTCTGAGATACTCCTCCCAATATTTGTATAGGTTTCTACCTCGTCCAAAGTGTAATTTTGTAAAAAGGCGAGAAAATCTCGAACTTTACCTGCTAATTAGATAGGCAGGTAATTTTAATAGAGCGTCACCTAATGCAAAAACACCACTAAGCTAATTCCTTTTGTTTTCTAAGAAGCTCTATAGCAAGGTCTATAATTTTCCCCTGACTGATTCCTTCTTTTTTCTGAAGCATTTCAATAGCGTCCACTGTTTCCTGCTTTATCCTCATAGCTTTTAACACTCGTACTTCTTGAGCTTTCATGATTTTTGCCATTCTCCTCATCTCCTTTACAAAAAATGTTATACATAAAAAAAGCATAACATCAACACTTATATCCCGTCCACTAAAACTATTCAAATATTTAGCGAAATTGGTAGAATCCCCCTACTCATCAAGCTCCCTACTAATGTTCTATGCAGGATTTTATGCGAAAAATAGGGAGGCTTGCCAAAAGATCGGAAGACCAAAAGCCACACCACTTGGGAATTGCATAAAATCCTGCATATTTGATAAATAGGGAGATTGCGAGAAACACAGTACCCACGCGGATGCCCTGGGCATGGCTACTTCCGATAATTAAGGATTATGTTAACTTGACGTGAATAAAATATACATTTTATGACTTCTTTTTGATACGTATAGGTAACTATACAGGCAAGAGAACCCAATTGACATTACATAATAATAAATATACAAGAAAGGACTTGATTATTTTTGTCCTCACAGAATAAAAAAACATTCAATCTTTGCAATCCTTGTGCGTTTCCACCTTCATTCCCTCCAATACCAGAATCACAAGGACCAGCAGGACCTCCAGGACCAGCGGGACCTCCAGGACCAGCAGGACCAGCAGGACCAGCAGGACCTCCAGGACCAGCAGGGGGACCCCCAGGCCCAGCAGGACCAGCAGGACCAGCAGGACCAGCAGGACCAGCAGGACCGGCAGGACCGGCAGGACCGGCAGGGCCAGCAGGGCCTCAAGGATTAACAGGAGCTACAGGACCAGCAGGACCAGCAGGACCGGCAGGGCCTCAAGGATTAACAGGAGCTACAGGACCAGCAGGACCAGCAGGGCCTCAAGGATTAACAGGAGCTACAGGACCAGCAGGACCAGCAGGACCGGCAGGGCCTCAAGGATTAACAGGAGCTACAGGACCAGCAGGACCAGCAGGACCGGCAGGGCCGGCAGGGCCTCAAGGATTAACAGGAGCTACAGGACCAGCAGGACCGGCAGGACCGGCAGGGCCTCAAGGATTAACAGGAGCTACAGGACCAGCAGGACCGGCAGG
>NZ_JASATP010000101.1:0-6904 GCF_038440375.1 Bacillus sp. OTU530 | reverse complement strand
TTCTAGCTGGAAATTTATGCTTTCCTACAGTGTAAAGAAAACTCGCCGATTGGCGAGCCCTGCTCTTAGGCGAAGACAGAGGCGTAGTTGCACTTATACTGTATTCCTAAAATTTCCGACTACGTCGAATGACTTCTAGCTGGAAATTTATGCTTTCCTACAGTGTAAAGAAAACTCGTCGATTGGCGAGCCCTGCTCTTAGGCGAAGACAGAGGCGTAGTTGCACTTACACTTAATTCCTAAAATTCACACCTACTTCAAGTACAAAAAGAAACGAGCACGCGTCAGCGATACCCGTTTTCTACTAAAAACTCAGCCCGCTGGACAGATCAGACATTTCCCCTTCCTCACTTGATTTCGCCTCAACCTGAGGGGCTTCGTTCAACCTTTCCCTTTCTAAATTACGTACACGTCTTCCGTTCACAAAATCAGCGACAGTCGGACCTAATGCTCCATTATTGGCTTTTGAAGCTGAAAAAGACACATCTCTTTGGCCATCTCTAAATTCAATTGTTCCGTAATTGTTTACAACAATAAACTTTTCAATATATACTCCCATACTTCCTCCTAGTACTCAAAACTCGGGAAGATTCTCCTGCTCCTGCTGAAGATCTGTATCTTCCATCTCGTTCTGCGATGTTCCAACAGCTGGGTTCTCTGTACGCCGGCCATTGACAATAACGCCTGTACTATCACCTCCCGAGCCGTTATACTCCTTCGAAACAGAAAAAGGTGCAAAATAGCCCTGGTTTCCAAAATTAATTGAGCCATTGTTATTAACAACCTTTACCTTACGGATTCGCGGTGCCATTCTCATCGCCCTTTCTTTGATCTATCATATTGTATGTCAACAAAACAAACATGGTCCATCCTTCTTACCTAAGGATGGACCACAGACAGAAAAGCAATTTTATCTAAAGAAAACTCGTCGACTGGCAAGCCGTTAGGCGAAGACAGAGGCGTAGTTGCACTTATACTTTATTCCTAAAATTTCCCACCACGTCGAACTCGCTTCTAGCTGGAAACTTATCAGCCCTCTTAAAGTCTAAAAAAAGAAAAACGGAACCTGCTCGTTCCGCTTACTCTGTTTCTCCCTCATATGACAGCATGCCGCCAATCATGTTTACCGTTTTATAGCCAAGATGATCTAAATAACGGCAAACGTTCTCGCTTCGAACACCTGACCTGCAAATGAAAATATATTCATGATCCTTATCAAAAGAATCAAGCTTATTCGGAATCTCTCCCATCGGAATATGGACAGCTTCTGGAATCTTCCCGTACGCAACCTCTTCATGTTCGCGAACGTCTACAAGAAACAAGGTTTCTCCCTTCTTTAGCCGTTGTTCCACTTCTGCCGGTGTGATTGTTTTAACATTCTCCATCTATTTTGCCTCCTTTTGCATCCTACCATCCCATTCTAGCAAGCTAAAGCACTATTGGCAAAGTACAGCACCATATAAATATGCTCTGGCATATACTTGTCCCTATATAACATATCCTTTAGCTGTAAAACACCAAGAAAACTCACCGAATGGTCTCCCAGCTAGAAACTGATTACTTAAAGCACAAAATAACCCATCACCGCAGCGTGATGGGCCCTTCTCACCAATTATTTGTTTTTAGCCTGCTTTTTAATTTGTGTTTGTTTGTTGCTTGAAAAATTTGAAGAATCATCAAAGTTTGGTTGCTTTTGACCACTGTTGTTTTTCTTGCTCATGCGAATCCCTCCTTCTTGTAGGTTCATATGTATGATTTGCAGACAAGGCCTCTTATATGTAGATAAGCAAGATAAGTTCTTCAAATGTAAAAAGCGGTTCCCTGTTATAGAGAACCGCTTCATCCACTAAGCATAGTTATGAAAGCACTTATTTGCTTTTATAAAAAATTATGCATACTTGTTACAGACATAAACGAATTAATTTCCATTTTTCTTAGTTTGCAACAATATTAACTAGCTTGCCCGGAACCGCAATAATTTTGCGGATTGTTTTGCCCTCGATTTGTGTTTGGACTTCGCCAAGTGCAGCCTCTTCCATTTGCTGCTTTGTTGCATCCTTTGCGAGCGTTACCTTGCCGCGCAGCTTACCATTCACTTGGACGATGACTTCAATTTCATCATCAACAAGCTTACCTTCATCATAGGCCGGCCATGTTGCGTACGTAATGGATTCCCCATGTCCAAGCTTCTCCCACAGCTCCTCAGCCAAATGCGGTGCAACTGGAGATAATAGCTTCGCAAAGCCCTCAGCATACGCCTTTGGCAGTGTTTCTGCTTTGTAAGCTTCATTAATAAACACCATCATTTGTGAAATCGCCGTGTTAAAGCGAATGCCTTCGTAATCCTCTGTAACCTTTTTCACTGTTTGGTGATATATACGATCCATCGCTTTATTTTGTTCTGTTGTAACCTTCTCGCTTAGTGCCCCATCCTCTTGAACGAATAAACGCCATACGCGATCCAAAAAGCGGCGTGCGCCGTCAAGACCTGTTTCTGACCAAGCAATGGACGCTTCCAAAGGTCCCATGAACATTTCATACAAACGAAGCGTATCAGCTCCATGACTTGTTACGATATCATCCGGGTTTACAACGTTGCCCTTCGATTTACTCATTTTTTCATTGTTTGAACCAAGAATCATACCTTGGTTGAATAACTTTTGGAACGGCTCCTTCGTTGGTACAACGCCAAGATCATACAAAAATTTATGCCAGAAACGAGCATACAATAAATGAAGAACCGCATGCTCCGCCCCACCGATATAAATATCAACAGGCAGCCACTGCTTCAACTTTTCTGGATCAGCCAATTGCTCACTATTATGCGGATCGATATAACGTAAGTAGTACCAACAGCTTCCGCCCCATTGCGGCATCGTGTTTGTTTCACGGCGGCCTTTCTTGCCTGTCACCGGATCTACAACGTTCATCCACTCTTCAATATTCGCAAGCGGTGATTCGCCTGTTCCAGACGGACGGATATTTTCTGTTTTTGGCAGTACAAGCGGCAGCTCTTCCTCTGGTACTGCTGTCATTGTCCCGTCCTCCCAATGAATCACTGGAATCGGCTCACCCCAATAACGTTGGCGGCTAAATAACCAATCGCGTAGACGATACGTTACCTTCTTCGTACCAATGCCTTTTTCCTCAAGCCATGCGATCATCGCTGTAATCGCTTCTTCCTTATTCAGACCATCTAAGAAATCGGAATTAATATGCTTGCCGTCTCCTGTATATGCTTCTTGTGATACATCTCCGCCTTCCACAACTGCTCGGATTGGCAGATTGAACTTCTTCGCAAATTCGTAGTCACGTTCGTCATGCGCCGGCACTGCCATAATAGCGCCTGTTCCGTAGCTCACAAGCACGTAGTCAGCAATCCAAATCGGCATCTTTTCGCCATTTACCGGATTTACCGCATAAGCACCTGTAAATACACCCGTTTTATCCTTTGCAAGATCAGTACGTTCTAAATCACTCTTCGCCTTCACTGCATCTAAGTACGCTGCAACCGCTTCTTTTTGTTCAGCTGTTGTAATCTTCTCCACTAGTACGTGCTCTGGTGCCAATACCGCATAGGTTGCACCAAACAATGTATCAGGGCGAGTAGTAAATACCGTAAATTGTTCCTCAGCTCCATCTACTCCGAAGTTCACCTCAGCCCCTTCAGAACGTCCGATCCAGTTACGCTGCATATCTTTTAAGCTTTCTGGCCAATCCAATTCCTCTAAATCCTCAAGCAACCGGTCCGCATAAGCTGTAATTTTCAGGATCCATTGTTTCATCGGACGACGCTCGACCGGATGACCGCCACGTTCACTTTTTCCATCAATAACCTCTTCATTGGCTAAAACAGTTCCAAGTGCCGGACACCAGTTTACAGCAACCTCATCCACATAAGCCAATCCCTTTTCAAACATCTTCAGGAAAATCCATTGTGTCCATTTATAATACTCAGGATCCGTCGTATTTACTTCACGATCCCAGTCATAAGAAAAGCCTAGAGACTTAATTTGACGGCGAAACGTGTTGATATTTTTCTCTGTAAATTCCGCTGGGCTATTCCCTGTATCAAGCGCGTATTGCTCAGCGGGAAGACCAAATGCATCCCATCCCATCGGATGCAGTACATTATAGCCCTGCATACGCTTCATACGGGATAAAATATCCGTTGCCGTATATCCTTCAGGGTGACCGACATGCAGGCCAGCTCCAGACGGATACGGAAACATATCAAGTGCGTAAAATTTTGGTTTGTCTGTCTCATCCGGCGTACGGAATGTTTTTTGTTCCTCCCAATACGCCTGCCACTTCTGTTCTATTTCTTTATGGTTAAAGCTCACAAATACATCCTCCAATCGTTTATTCCATTATAACAAAAAAAATGCAAAAAACCCCTCATCCCCAAAGGGACGAGAGGTTGTATTCCCGCGGTACCACCCTAATTAATGTAAAAACATTCACTTAGCTCCTTAACGCGGAGGAACGGCAGCCGCTACTTTCTTCACAGCTGCAACTCAAAGGCGAGTTCATAATACCACATAGGATTGACTTGCACCAACCGTCAACTCTCTGTACCTGTATGCATTACTACTGCTCCTTGTCAATGTTGTTGGGTATTTTACATACATCCTATTCTAAAACATCTATGTTGTTCCGTCAAACAGTTCTCATAATGTTACATGGAAATCGCTTCTGCTCACTTTTCTTAACTAAGCATTGTGTATAGCAGCTATCATTATCGATATAAACAGCATAGCCAACAAGCATAGGAATAATACCTGTATTCTAAACTATTCGAGGACAGTTCCACTTAACTAAAGATCGGTTTTTTTTCGCTTAGACAAAGCGTCTGCGCTGTTAAAGTATGAATTTCGTCCTGAAGCTCTGGGTTTTCTATTAGTGACACACCATAAGAAGGAATCATTTCTTTAATTTTCGGTTCCCACTCTTTCATATGTTCAGGGAAGCATTTTGTTATGAGTTCGAGCATGACGGAAACAGCGGTAGAAGCACCCGGAGAAGCTCCGAGCAATGCTGCTATCGAACCATTAGCGGCACTAACAACTTCCGTCCCAAATTGAAGCGTTCCTTTGCCGTCAGCTTCAGTATCTTTGATCACTTGCACACGTTGGCCCGCTACTACTACATCCCAATCCTCGCTTTTGGCGTTCGGGATAAACTCACGTAACTCTTCCATGCGCTTTTCTTTTGATAACATAACTTGCTGGATCAGGTATTTTGTCAATGACATGTTTTTTGCACCTGCCGACAACATAGTCAAGAGATTATCCGCTTTTACGGAAGTTACCAAATCAAACATTGAACCTGTTTTTAAAAACTTTGGTGAGAAGCCGGCAAACGGTCCAAATAGCAATGACTTTTTATTGTTGATAAATCGTGTGTCAAGATGCGGAACAGACATTGGAGGAGCACCAACCTTAGCTTTGCCGTATACTTTTGCGTGATGCTGCGCTACAATATCCGAATTATTACACACCATAAATATTCCGCTTATCGGGAATCCTCCAATATGTTTTCCTTCAGGAATACCGGATTTTTGCAGCAAATGCAGGCTTCCTCCCCCGCCTCCGATAAAGACGAATTTTGCAGTATGGCGTTCGACAGTACCGCTATCGAGATTCCGCACTTTCAATTCCCATAAACCGTCGCTAGTACGTTTCACATCATTAACACTATGTTTGTAATTTATATCAACATTTTTACTCTCTAAGTGGTCAAACAACATACGCGTTAAAGCGCCAAAGTTGACATCCGTTCCAGAGTCGATTTTTGTTGCCGCTATAGATTCGTTCGATACGCGGTCTTGCATAATAAGCGGAACCCATTCCATCAGTTTTTCCGGGTCATCGGAAAATTCCATCCCTTGGAATAGGGGGGTATTGGACAGCGCTTCAAAACGTTTCTTTAAAAACGTTACATTTTGTTCTCCTTGTACTAGACTTATATGAGGCAATGGTATGATAAAGTCCTGTGGATTACGTATCATCTTGTTGTTTACAAGATAAGACCAAAACTGCATTGAAACCTGAAACTGTTCATTAATTTTTATAGCTTTGCTAATATCTACAGACCCATCCGGTTTTTCAACCGTGTAGTTAAGCTCGCACAGTGCCGCATGCCCCGTTCCCGCATTATTCCATTCGTTAGAGCTTTCCTCTCCTGCGTTTGAGAGTTTCTCAAACACCGTAATTTTCCAGTCTGGTACTAATTCTTTCAGAATTATCCCCAAAGTCGCACTCATGATTCCGGCACCAATTAAGATAACGTCTGTTCTAGTATGTCTATCGCTCATTTTTATCGTCCTTATACCCTAAGATTTGCAGAAAGGGTGTAATCTCCTTGAAAGCTGAACAGTCGGCTCCGCTTTTCGTTACACTGTCAGAAAGTATAAATTTCCAGCTAGAAGAAGATTCTACGTAGCCGGAAATTTCAGGAATATAGTATAAGTAGGGCTTGCCAATCGGCGAGTTTTCTTTATACCAAAGGTCCGCCCAGCTCAACAATCTCTTCAGATACGCTTGTGAACTTTTTGAAGTTTTCTTTGAACTTGCTGGCAAGATCGAATGCTTTTGCTCGATAAGCTTCTTTGTCAGTCCAGGTTTGTTCTGGCATTAATACGCCATCAGGAACACCTGGAACATGGAGCGGAATTTCCAGACCGAAGATGTCATCCTTTCCGGTTTCCACATTATCTAACTCGCCGTTAAGTGCTGCTTTCACCATTGCACGTGTGTAGGAAAGATTCATACGCTGACCTACGCCGTATTCGCCGCCGGTCCAGCCTGTGTTCACTAAGAATACGTTTGCATTGTGCTTTTCAATTTTTTCTCCGAGCATTTCTGCATAACGAGATGCGTTAAGCGGTAAGAATGGCGAACCG
>NZ_JASATP010000100.1:0-7516 GCF_038440375.1 Bacillus sp. OTU530 | reverse complement strand
GAGCGAAATATGCTCCTGCGGAGGAGCCATTCATCCCCCGCTTATCGCTGGGCTAACGCCCCTTACGCGTTTGAAGCGGGGGTCTTCTGGCTCAAATAATAAATGAGTGTTTATAATAATCGCAAATGTAATTATTAAAAATATTAAACCCATCAAATTAATTAAACCGGTTCTGATGATTGCAATTATTTTGAGGTTTTTGCACCAGAACCACTTGTTTGTGTCGGAATTCTAGTATTAGTTCTATCAAACTAAAAAACACACACTTTTAGGGTGATTTCAAATAGGAACAACAGAAAGGTTTTTTATTGTACCTGTTTGTTCTTGTTTAACATATTATTCTTGTTTATATCTTGTTTATCTTGTTTACAGGAATCTAAAACCCTTGGGGGACAAGCCTTTGAAGAATTAAACCTACACATTTTTAGGGTCAAAGCACACATTTTTAGGGTTAACCTATACGTTTTTAGGGTCATATTAAAATTAAACCTACACATTTTTAGGGTCAAAGCACACATTTTTAGGGTTAACCTATACGTTTTTAGGGTCATATTAAAATTAAACCTACACGTTTTTAGGGTTAAAACACACACTTTTAGGGTCATATTAAAATTGAACCTACACATTTTTAGGGTCATAAAGTCTAAAAAACACACATTTTTTTGTTTGTGTTTTCTTTTGGGAGCTTTATACTTATAGGTGAGTAGTATACAATTTTATGGACTGTAAGGATGGTGTAGAGATGGAGGAAGGAACTAAAACACTGGTCTTTAAAGATTCGAATCTAGTTAGTAAATCCAATAGCATTATTGAAGCTTCCTACAAATTAGGCTTAGTAGAACAAAAGGTTATTGCAACTATTGCTTCAAACATCAGTCCTTCTGATAAGGATTTTCAAACATATACACTATCAGTTAAGGAGTTTACAGTATTAACTGGCTCCAAAGCGCGAAGTATGTATAGTGACATGGAGAGGATAGTAAAGAATCTTATGCAACCTTTTAGTTTCATCAACAGTGAGGGGAAGAAAACAACAATTGCTTGGTTATCGAAGGCTACATACAACACAGGTGAAGGAACAGTGACCGTTCGGTTCGATCCAGATCTAAAACCATTCTTTCTTTTATTGAATGAGAAATTTACTAGATACAGGTTGGGTAATATTATTCGGCTCCGAAGTAGCTATTCCATCCGACTATTCGAACTGTTGAAGAGTTATGAGGGGCTAACTGAGCGAACATTTACCTTAGATGATCTAAGGAGTAAGTTAGGAGTAGGTGACAAGTATCCCAAATGGATTAATTTTCGCCAAAGAATTTTGGATCATGCTATGAAGGAAATTGGAGAAAAGACCGATATTGTTTTCGAGTATACGACGATTAAAAAAGGTCCTTCTATAAATGCGGTCAAATTCAAGATTCGAAGTAATCCCAATGTCAAAATTAAAAATGAAGTCATTGAAAATAAGGTGAGTAAAGTTGTAGAAAATGACGAAGTTCTAGAGATTCAAAAGCTGGGACAAGAAATGGGTTTAAAGTTATCTAAAAAAGTAATATCAGCATGGTTGCAATACGGCCGAGAAAATGTTGTTACGTTAATGGAGAGTATTAGATATAAGTCTAGTGTTGATAATCCAATTGGCTATATCTCATCTGTTCTACCTAAATTGAAGGAAAACGAAGTAAGCGAAGAGGCTGAAAACGATATTATACAGAAGGTAGTAAGACAGGTGATAATAGAACATATTCCTAAAAAGAAAGTTCATAAGATCGACATGTTACCGGATTGGCAAATTCAATTAAATGCAATCGAGACATTTTCTAAATTTATGACAGATGCAGAAGCTTTAGATCTTTGGAATAAAAAGGGGAAAGAAATCACAAATGAAATCAACGAACAAAGGTTCAAGATGATACATTAGCAATTTGAGTTATTTCCTCATTTGCTGCTTATATTAATATCAAGGCTCTTCAGATCGTTTAACTGAAGGGCTTTTACTGTATCATTTTGGACCATGTGTAATAGATCCATTGCGGATAATGATTGTTTTATGAGTGAAGATTCACTTGCATCTCTTTTTATGAATCCCAATCTTATCAACTCCATCTCATACTTTAGACGAGAACAAAGCTAAAATGGATGCACTCCAGAAAGAAATAGATGAAATTAAATAAAATCTCAACATTACCAAAATAGGGGGAGAATATGACGGTTGGAGAGCTTAATAGTAGTGCAGATATGTTGAGCGTACTAGCACATCCTGCACGAATCGCACTTGTGAGTTTCATGCTTGAAAAGGGACCGGTAAATGTAACTTCCCTTTATGAGGAGCCTGAAATGCCACAAAGTACAGTGAGTCAGCATTGAAAGTTGCTAAGAGCATCTCAGATACACGAAAAGGCTTAGAGGTTTATTATGAGGTAAAAGATGTAAGAGTAGAGGATATTCTTAACGTGATGATTAGTGCTTAATGTGTAAAAAAATAAATTCTTGTTCACGAAGAGCCCAAAGGCACTTCCTTTGGGCTCTTCGTGAACAAGAATTTATAATTTCACATACCATAAGTTTTTATATATTTTAATTTTTAATTTGGCCATTAGAGGATTGGGAAACTTATTAGAATTTCCACAAAAACATGTGGATCAAAGGAAGAAAGCGTGAATATAAATCAGATTTATGAGATTATAAAAGTGTATAGAACTTCATTATATAGAAAGCATTAGGGAGTAATACACTTTTTCTCACTTTTGGTCTGTCGCTTGACGAGAGAGTAGAGTCATAATGAGCCGAAAAAAATTGTGCAAGGACAAAAATGATCTCCCATTCTTTGGGTGAACGGTTTAGAGAAGGCTGTTAGGGACAACAATACACGCACATGTATAAACTTCTCTGATTGTGTAAAGGTTAAACTGGAGCAATTGAAGAGTATTTGGAACATGAATCATTTAACTTTTTAATTTTCATTAGGAAGTTATAACATTTCAAGGGGGGATTTTTGATATGGGACATGAATATTTTCAAAAATATCGAGATGGGCATACCCATACTCACTTTTGTAAGCATGGTTCGGAGGAGAGGGCAGAACTCTATATTGTTGAAGCTATAAATAAAGGATTCCGTCAATATAGTTTTACAGAACATCCACCTTTACCTTTTGAACTTACACAAAAAATTCCTAATGGACAATGGCTAGTAGATGAATTAGCTATGTCAATGAACGAGTTGAAAGACTACTTTAAAATATGTAAAGAATTGAAAGAGAAGTATCGAGAGAAAATTGATATTTTAGTGGGTTTAGAGATTGACTTTATATCTGGTATGGAATCTTTCACGCGAGACTTGTTAGACAGTAATGAACTAGAGGATGGGTTATTATCCATCCACTTTCTTCCTGGTAAAAATGGTTGGAGATGTGTGGATTACTCAGCAGAGGATTTTCATGATGGGTTGGTCAAGTATTATGGCAGTGTAGAAAAAGTTTATGATGCTTATTATGAGATGGTAGAGGAAAGCATTGATGCGAATTTGGGCCCTAAAAAGCCTTCTAGGATTGGTCATCTCACTTTAATTCATAAATATCAACATTATTTAAAACCTAAAGATCCTGATTATGATAAGGAACATATAACCAAAATTCTCTCTAAGATTAAACGTAACGGAATGGAACTTGATGTAAATTTGGCAGGTCTTTTTCAACCGATGTGCAAAGAAATGTATCCTCCGATATGGGTAATAGAAGAAGCGATGAATTTGGGGATTCCTCTTGTGTATGGATCAGATTCACATAAAGTGGAACATGTGGGTAGGGGTTATGATTATTTCATTAATATAATGAATAAGTTAGTAATGAAACCATTTTAAAGAGTTTTATCAGATGAATCAGGAAGATAATATTATTATAAAATTATAGCTTTTGGAATTTATAAAAAATTCAATTAGTGGTAATTTATCCTTATAGGAAATCTGGTTCTGGTGCAAGAAATCTATTCGTTTTTTCCAACGGTCATTGTATTTGCACCAGAACCGTTAGATCCTTCCTTCGCATATGATCCCGACATTGCATCAAGAAATCAAGAAGTAAGAGAAAGCTTTTTACCAGCAGAACGAGAGGCAATAAAAAACACTAATGAAAAGTGAATTAACTGTTTCCTTGTCTACTGCATGAAGTAACACGGCTAGACTGTGATTCGGCTGCCTGAAAAGGAAGTCAACTACCCACCACTTAAACGTTAACACGTTTTGAAGTGGGGGCTTGTAAAATCCTAGTTGTCTAGTCTCAGTCTCCGGTATATGGTGAGCTATAGCGAGTGACTACGTTGGGTAAGTCAATACGGCTTTGTGTGATTCCCAAGCACAATCTGTCGTTCAGGCTCTGTAACAGTTCTGAGGGGAGGAACGGTCAACCTGAAGTAAGAAGCTTATCCAACATTGACGAAGGGAAACAAACTCTAAGGAGGGACGAAACTTGCGAGTATTCGTCAGAAATTTACGAGGAGAGCCACTTATGCCTTGTTCAACTCGTAAAGCTAGAATTTTACTAAAAGAACAAAAAGCAACCATTGTAAGATACAACCCTTTTACAATTCAGTTATCATATCCAACTGGAGAAACAACACAAGAAACAAAATTAGGAATTGATTTAGGTGCAAAGTACATGGGAGTTGCCGTTACATCCGGTGAAAAGGTTCTTGGAAAAGCAGAAATAGAGCTACGTCAAGATGTAAAAAGCAACCTGGAAACAAAGAAGATCTATAGAAGAAGCAGAAGGAATCGTAAAACACGATACAGAAGGTCAAAATTCAAGTACAAAACAAAACGCGTGTATGTAGAAGGGACAGGAAAAAAGAA
Source organism: Bacillus sp. OTU530 (assembly GCF_038440375.1). NCBI lineage: Bacteria > Bacillati > Bacillota > Bacilli > Caryophanales > Bacillaceae > Bacillus > Bacillus sp. OTU530. Next base: position 2,668 of record NZ_JASATP010000100.1, on the reverse strand, counting down.
AGGAGGATATCGTAAAATATCCATATCCTTCACTTCATCCCTTCCAAAAGGTTGGCTTCCACCTTCTATTCAGAGCAGAATACATAACACATTTCATTGGATAGATACCTTTTATTCATTCCTTCCAACATGTGAACTTCATATAGAAGTAGGAAAGTTTGACGTACAAAAGATGATGAATCCAGACATGCAAGGCAAGGAATATCAAGAAGGTGATACCTTTGGGTATTATGATGTACGATATTTTGTCTTTGCAAGAGACAACTACACTTGCCAGGTCTGTAAGAAAAAAGGTGACATTTTACAAACGCACCATATCATCTATAGAAGCCATGATGGAAGCCATGCAGCATCCAACTTAATTACTGTTTGCACAACTTGCCATACCCATGAGAATCATCAGGAAGGTAACATTCTTTGGAAGTGGATGGTTGAGAAGAAGAAAACCAAACGCTACAAAGAAGGACCCTTTATGAACATTCTTCGTAGAAGGATATTTGATCAGTATTCAGATGCTCACATTACCTATGGCAGCATCACTACACCAAGAAGAAAGGAACTTCAACTGGAAAAAACACATTATCATGATGCCATTGCAGCTACAGGGATAACAAACATCAAAGAAAATACGGATCACGTTCTCTACATCAAACAATTTAGAAAGAAAAAACGCTCTTTACATGAAGCAACTGCACGTAAGGGAAGAAAAGAAAAGAATATAGCAGCTACACGCAATGAAAAGAATACAAAATCAGTTGGTTTCTGGCATTTGAATGACAAAGTTTGTGTGTTTGGACAAGTTGGTTGGATTAGTGGATTTAGTGGACAAAGTTGTTATGTAAAAAACATACAAGGAGATTACATTGCAGTTCCAGGCAAATCTTATAAACAGGTGAATTTGAGTCGTTTAGAATTGATTTGCCATAATAATAACTGGCAATTCTCAGTTTTGTAGGCTTGCGCCTACCGGAAATTTATCCCCCACCTACTCGTTTGGGCTATGCCCTTCCCACTCCTTGAGGAGGGGGACTTCTTTCCGGAAAATCTGTTAAAAGCTGATTATGAAGGGCATATGCTGAAGGTATATATCCATCCTTATAATTTAAATCTGTTGCCACAAAAGGCTTTAACAACAATGGTGGAACAAACGGAGTGAATGAAAATGGAAGGTAAGTTAAATCAAACATATGAAGTAATTGAAGTATGTTTACTTGCTGGCAAAATCATGCTGCAAAGTGGGGCCGAAACGTATCGAGTGGAAGATACCATGACACGAATTGCTGCTTCGTTTGGTCTTCATGACTCTCATAGTTTTGTGACTCCAACAGGTATTATATTTTCGATTGAAGGAACGGATCCTACGAAATTTGTTAGAATATCTGACCGTTCTACAGACTTAGAAAAGGTTTCCGTAGTAAATAGTATTTCTAGAAAAATTAGTGGTGGGGAAATATCGATTAAGGATGCCCATAGTGAATTAAAACAGGTCGAAAAGGCTAATCTTTCTTACCCAATTTGGGTTCAAATTGCCGCTGCTTCCCTAGTAGGTGGCTGTTTCCTCATAATGTTTCAAGGTGTATGGCATGATTTCATTCCTGCGCTAGTTTCTAGTGGAGTAGGTTTTTCATGTTATATATACTTTCACCGCTTAGTACGAGTAAAGTTTTTTGCGGAATTTTTTGCATCATTAATAATTGGATTATTAGCCTTTTTATTTGTTGCGATTGGCTTTGGTAATGAACTCGATAAAATCATCATTGGCTCAGTCATGCCTCTCGTTCCTGGACTTTTAATTACAAACGCTGTGAGAGACTTAATGGCGGGTCATCTCGTATCAGGAATTTCGAAAGGTGCTGAAGCGTTTTTAACAGCATTTGCAATTGGAACAGGTATTGCAGTTGTTTTTTCCGTTTTTTAGAAAAGAAAGGAGGTTAGTAATGATACAACAGCTCGTTACTAGTTTTGTTGCCTCTGCAGCTTTTGGAATCATCTTTAATACTCCGAGAAAATCATTGTTAAAATGTGGATTCACTGGAATGGTTGGATGGCTATTATACGTTTGGTTAGTAAACAACCAGGTCGACAGCATTTTAGCCTCTTTAGTAGCTGCCTTTGTCATCGCAATTATTAGCCAAATCTTTGCAAAAATATATAAAACACCAATGATCATATTTAGTGTATCGGGAATCATTCCATTAGTTCCTGGAGGATTGGCGTATGATGCAATGAGGAATTTTGTAGAAAACGACTATAACTTAGCCATTCAGTATGCATCAAAAGCCTTCATGCTCTCCGGAGCCATCGCAATCGGTCTAATATTCTCCGAGGTAATCAACCAAATGATAAGAAAATATAGATAAGGTGCCTTTTTTTGGTGCTTTTTTTATCCACCCCCCGGTGCCAGGCACTTATTGTTAAATTTTTAGTGGTAGGTGGAAAGATTCAGGTACAAATATGATTTGTTAGAAACATAGATCGACTCAAGTAATGTTGATTCTCCTAGACCAAATAAAAAAGGAAGAAGTGTTTTACCTCTTCCTGTTCTTGTTATGGTTTTGTCCACTTTATCTCAAAATCAGTCTGATATACATAAATCCATTTTAAGAAATATCCTTTAATTCCGCCGTTAATCGTAGGAATTCTTCTTTATTTCTATCTTGTAATGATC
>NZ_JASATP010000099.1:0-7551 GCF_038440375.1 Bacillus sp. OTU530 | reverse complement strand
CAGTCGGTAGAGCATCTGACTTTTAATCAGAGGGTCGAAGGTTCGAGTCCTTCATGGCTCACATGAAAATATGCGGAAGTAGTTCAGTGGTAGAATACAACCTTGCCAAGGTTGGGGTCGCGGGTTCGAATCCCGTCTTCCGCTCCATACGGGGCCTTAGCTCAGCTGGGAGAGCGCCTGCTTTGCACGCAGGAGGTCAGCGGTTCGATCCCGCTAGGCTCCATATTTATAAAGAAAAGCCTTAAATCGGAAAAGATTTAAGGCTTTTTTGCACTGTCAGAAAGTATAAATTTCTAGATAGGAGCCAATTCGACGTAGTCGGAAATTTTAGGAATACAGTATGAGTAGGGCTATGCCTCTGTCTTCGTTCAAGAACAGGACTCGCCAATTGGCGAGTTTTTTATTTTGTAACGGATAAGTATACAAGAAAATGTTGAGTTGAATCATAGAATAATAAACATTTAGAATATTTAGTAAATAGATAAGGGGGATGACATATGGGGAAGGAAATTTCGGTGATTGGAGTTCCTTTAGATCTAGGTCAAACAAGGCGAGGAGTGGATATGGGGCCGAGTGCTATTCGTTATGCGGGTATGATTGAGAGGCTCGAGATGATTGGCTATGATGTAGAGGATTTAGGAGATTTACGTGTGGAGCGTCCGCATCGAAGTGAACTAGATGAGAATCCAAAGCTAAAAAACCTAAAGCAAATTGTGACGGCGTGCACAGAGCTAGCGACAAAGGTGGATCATGTGTTAGAACGCAAGCGTATTCCTGTTGTTCTTGGAGGAGATCATAGCATTGCTATCGGTACATTGGCTGGAGTTACAAAGCATTATAACAATCTGGGAGTTATTTGGTTCGATGCTCATGGGGATTTAAATACAGAAGAAATTACACCCTCCGGTAATATCCATGGTATGCCCTTAGCGGCAAGCTTAGGATATGGTCATGCTGTTCTTACAAATTTATATGGAATCTGTCCAAAAGTAAAAAAGGAGAACATTGTCATTATTGGAGCCCGTGCCCTTGATGATGGAGAGAAAGAGTTTATCCGCAAAGAAGGTATTAAGGTGTTCACTATGCATGAAATCGATCGTTTGGGAATGGCGGCGGTTATGGAGGAGACAATTCGCTATTTATCGCATGCTGATGGTGTTCATTTATCCTTAGATTTAGATGGATTGGATCCACACGATGCGCCTGGAGTAGGGACTCCTGTGATTGGAGGGCTTAGTTACAGAGAGGGGCATCTTGCTATGGAAATGCTTGCCGAGTCAGGACTTATTACATCTGCTGAGTTTGTAGAGGTAAATCCTATCTTAGATGAGAAGAATAAAACAGCTATTACAGCAGTTGCGTTAATGGGCTCATTATTTGGAGAAAAGTTAAAGTGAAAGGGAAAAGCGGTTTTATTTGCTTTTCCCTTTCTTTGTAAGCATGCTGTTGTTATGGTATAATTACTTGGTTATTGTAAATATGTGTTCATGGAGGAAGGGTAAGAATATGTCTTTAGGAGATATAAGTGAATTCAAAACATATCTCATTAATATTGTAGATATATCCCTCGTGTGGTTTGTTATATATAAGTTAATCCTTGTAATCCGCGGCACAAAGGCAGTGCAGCTTTTAAAGGGGATTACAGTCATTATTTTAGTGAGCATTCTCAGCTATTATTTAGAGTTAAATACACTCTATTGGATGATGAAGCAAACATTGCCATGGGGCTTTCTTGCGGTCATTATCATTTTTCAGCCTGAACTGCGACGAGCGCTGGAACAGCTAGGACGAGGAAGTCTATTTTCACGCAGCAGTCATCAAGTGGAAACGGAGCAGGAGGTTTTCTTGGAGGCAGTAGTAAAGGCGACTGAGTATATGGCAAAACGTCGCATAGGTGCTCTTATCTCAATTGAGCGGGAAACGGGTATGAGCGATTACATAGAAACGGGTATTTTAATGGATGCACATGTTTCATCTGAATTGCTTATTAATATTTTTATTCCAAACACCCCGCTCCATGATGGTGCCGTTATCATACACAATGATAAGATAAAAGCGGCAGCCTGCTACTTGCCCCTTTCAGAAAGTCCATTTATTTCAAAGGAGCTTGGTACAAGACATAGGGCAGCTCTTGGAATAAGCGAGGTTACTGACAGTGTGACAGTTGTCGTTTCTGAGGAAACCGGAAATATCTCACTTACCAAAAATGGGGAGCTTCACAGGGATTTGAAGCCGGCACAGCTCCAAGAAATGTTGACAAAGGAATTGACGACAGGAAGTATAAAAACCTCTTCCGCATCTTTATGGAACTGGAGGAGAAAACGAGATGGATAAATTAATGGACAACCATTGGTTTCTTAGGGGTATTGCACTATTACTTGCTCTTATGTTATATATGGTTGCTAATCTGGATAAACAGCCTCAAGGAACCTCTGCTCTTCCGCTAGGAGATGCTGTTGAAACAATTCAAGACGTGAAGGTGGAGGCATACTATGATCAGGATAAATATGTTGTCACCGGTCTTCCACAAAGTGTCGATATAACTTTGGAGGGATCTAATACGTCTATTCTTCAAACAAAGATGAAGGAACAATTTGAGGTTTTCACAAATCTTCATGGCTATGAGTCAGGGACGTATGAGGTTGCTTTGCAATATAACGGTATTCCAGATAGCTTAAAGGTGAAATTACAGCCTGCCAAAGTACGAGTAACGATTGAACCAAAGAAAACAAAGGCTTTTCCCGTAGAAGTTGGATATTTAAATAAAAATCAGATGAAATCAGGATATGTAGCAGAAAAGGCTACTGTGAAGCCGAGTTTTATTGAAATTGCTGGAACTGAAGCGCAGCTAGAACAAGTAGGGGCTGTTAGGGCTTATATAGATTTAAAAGGTGTAAACGAAACCTTTACAAAGGAAGCAAAGATAGTCATATATGATAAGTCTGGAAATACTTTGAACTTACAAGCAAACCCTTCTGTTGTAAATGTTACGGTGCCTGTTGCAACCCCAGAAAAAACACTTCCAATCAAGATAACGCAGAAGGGCGAACTGCAAAAAGGGCTAACACTCAAGAACATTACAATAGATCCGACTGAAATCAAGGTATATGGTCCAAAGGAAGTACTAGATAGTCTAGAAGCTTTAGAGGATGTTGTTGTGGATTTAAGTCAGATAACAGACACTGTTACATTCGATGCAGCTGTTGCTGTGCCAAAGGGAGCTATTAGCATTGCTCCAGCTAAAGTAAAAGTAACTGTAAACGTACAGGCTGATAAGCCAGAGCCAGAACAGCGTACTCTAGATGATATCCCAATTAAAGTAACAGGACTAGACGAAGATGCATATGAATTGAATTTTCTTGACCCAAGCAATGGAAAAGTCAGTGTTGATGCAATTGGAGAATCAGAAAGCATAGAAAAACTAGATCCTTCGGATGTGCAGGTTTCTGTAAATGTAGAAAATCTTGAACCGGGCACACATGATGTGGCTGTTCAAATTAGCGGTCCAGACAATATAACATTCGAACTAAAGCAAAAAAATGCAAAAGTAGAAATTGTGGACAAAAGTTAAGCTGAAAGCATAAAGGAGCGATTGAAAAGATGGGAAAATATTTTGGTACTGACGGTGTACGCGGGGTTGCTAACAGTGAATTAACACCGGAATTAGCTTTTAAAATTGGACGCTTCGGTGGATATGTATTAACAAAAAATACCGAACGTCCTAAAGTGCTAATCGGACGCGACACACGGGTGTCAGGACATATGCTGGAAGGGGCGCTTGTAGCAGGTCTTCTGTCGATTGGGGCAGAGGTTATGCGATTGGGGGTTCTTTCTACGCCAGGTGTAGCCTATCTGACAAAAGCATTGGGTGCACAAGCAGGGGTGATGATTTCCGCCTCCCATAATCCGGTTCAAGATAACGGAATTAAATTTTTTGGTCCGGATGGCTTTAAGCTATCTGATGAACAAGAACTAGAAATAGAAGCTTTGCTTGATAAAGAGATAGATGAACTGCCACGTCCTGTTGGCGGAGAGCTTGGACAGGTGAATGATTATTTTGAAGGTGGACAAAAATACTTGCAATATTTAAAGCAAACGATTGATGAGGATTTCTCTGGTTTGCATGTTGCACTTGATTGCGCACATGGAGCAACCTCCTCTTTAGCGCCGTATTTGTTCGCTGATTTGGAGGCTGATATTTCGACAATCGGGACATCTCCAAATGGCGTGAATATCAATGAAGGTGTTGGTTCTACACATCCTGAGACATTGGCTGCATTCCTGAAAGAAAAGGGCGCACATATTGGTCTCGCATTTGATGGTGATGGAGATCGTCTAATTGCGGTAGATGAAAATGGCCAGATTGTAGATGGCGACCAAATTATGTATATTTGCGCAAAATATATGAACGAAACAGGAAGATTAAAGAAAAACACGATTGTTTCCACTGTTATGAGTAATCTTGGCTTTTACAAGGCGTTAGAAGCAAACGGGATTCAGAGTGTTCAAGCCGGGGTAGGCGATCGTTATGTTATGGAAGAAATGCGTAAGGGCGGCTATAATCTCGGCGGGGAGCAATCTGGGCACATCATCTTCCTGGATTACATTACAACAGGAGACGGTATGTTAAGTGCCATTCAGCTTGTGAATATTATGAAAGCAACAGGGAAGCCTCTATCACAGCTTGCAAGCGAAATGACAAAATTTCCACAGTTATTAGTCAATGTCCGTGTGAGAGATAAGCAACAAGCATTAGAAAACACTCGTATACAAGAAGCGATTCGCTCTGTGGAGGATGAAATGCAAGGGAACGGACGCATCCTTGTGAGACCATCTGGTACAGAGCCGTTAATTCGTGTTATGGCTGAAGCACCAACACAAGAAATGTGCGAAGAATATGTGAATCGTATCGTAGAGGTTGTAAAGCAAGAAGTGGGTGTTGAATAATCATTTCTTTTGACAGATGCTATGCCAAGAGGAACTATTTTGGTCCTTTTTGCATAGTATTTGTTATATTTATTCAAATTTTCATTGACGCTACTCACTATTTTACAGTACGATTATCTTGTTCTTTTTTCTGGGTTTATAAAATTTTCCAAAGCGCCAGAACTACAAGCTGTGTAGTTGACGAGGAGGAGTTTTATCGAGATTTCGGCGGATGACTCCCGGTTGCTCATCACAACCGAAAATTCTTATTTAAAGCAGGAGGGTGACTTCCTGGACAAAGGTGAGAATATGATGCAGAAGAAGGACGGGGGAATATCATTTAAATTAAAGAGAGGCAGGTGAAGCCGTTACCGGCTTACCGGCTCTAGCAAAGTGCGTGTATCAACGGAGGATACACGCGACCCTGTTGTTTTATGTTTATTTGTGTCGGATTATTTGTTTTGGGGAGAATGTTTTGTTAGAGAGTAAGTCGATGTGACGGCGACTCGAACATGTGTGGAATTGTAGGCTTTATTGGTGGGCAGGATGCAAAGGAAATCCTATTAAAAGGGTTAGAGAAATTAGAATATCGCGGTTATGATTCAGCTGGTATCGCAGTTCAATCAAATAGCGGTGTTGTTGTGTCTAAGGAAAAGGGACGTATTGCACAGCTTCGCGAAATTGTGGATACGTCGATTGAGGCGAGCATCGGAATCGGTCATACACGTTGGGCGACGCATGGTGTGCCCAGCAAGGTAAATGCGCATCCTCATCAAAGCACATCACAGCGTTTTACGCTTGTTCACAACGGTGTTATTGAAAACTATGAGCTGTTAAAGAGAGAATACCTTCAAGATGTGACTTTTGTAAGTGAAACAGATACAGAGATCATCGTTCAGCTTCTTGAGAAGCATGTACAGGAAGGAGCTCGTGTAGAAGAAGCTTTCCGTCAAACATTAAAGCTGCTTCACGGCTCCTATGCATTGGCAATGCTTGATAATGAAAATCCTGGTGTCATTTACGTTGCTAAAAATAAAAGCCCTCTTCTAGTCGGAGTTGGTGACAATTTCAATGTAGTAGCTAGTGATGCAATGGCTATGCTGCAGGTGACAAACCAATTTATTGAGCTTATGGATAAGGAAATGGTTCTTGTTACAGAAAACAGCATTACGATTAAAAACTTAGCTGGCAACATTGTTGAACGCGCTCCTTTTACGGCAGAGCTTGATGCAAGTGATATTGAAAAGGGAACATATGCGCACTTTATGTTAAAAGAAATTGACGAACAGCCGCTCGTTGTTCGCAATATCATCAGCAAATACCGTAATGAAGCCGGAGAAGTTGAGTTAAGCGAGGATATCCGCCATGCAATTTTAGAAAGTGATCGAATTTACATCATTGCAGCGGGAACAAGTTATCACGCAGGTCTTGTAGGTAAACAACTCATTGAGAATTTTGCTAAGATTCCAGTAGAAGTGCATGTAGCGAGTGAGTTTTCCTACAATATGCCATTGTTAACAGAAAAACCGTTCTTTATTTACATTTCACAAAGCGGTGAAACTGCAGATAGCCGTGCGGTTCTTGTACAAACAAATGAAATGGGCTATAAGTCACTTACAGTTACAAACGTACCGGGATCTACATTATCCCGTGAAGCTGACTATACATTATTGCTGCATGCAGGTCCTGAAATTGCAGTAGCTTCAACAAAAGCATATACAGCGCAGCTTGCCGTACTAGCTATTTTGGCAGCAGATATCGCAAAAGCAAAGGGCCATTCTGTAGGCCTAGACTTAACAAAAGAATTAGGAATTATCGCAAATGCTATGGAAGTACTTTGTGGTCAAAAAGAAGAAATGGAGAAAATTGCACAGGAGTACCTTGCAACAACGCGCAACTGCTTCTTCATTGGCCGCGGTGTGGATTTCTATGTGGGGCTAGAAGGCGCATTGAAATTGAAAGAAATTTCTTACATTCAAGCTGAGGGCTTTGCAGGTGGCGAGTTAAAGCATGGCACGATTGCACTCATTGAGAATGGAACACCAGTCATTGCGCTTGCAACACAAGCGCACGTAAACCTTGGTATTCGCGGAAACATGAAAGAGGTTGTAGCACGCGGTGCGAACCCATGCACGATTTCTATGAAGGGCTTGGAAATGGAAGGCGACCGTTTCGTCATTCCAGCTGTTCATGAAATGTTGAGCCCGCTTGCATCTGTAATTCCATTGCAGCTGATTTCGTATTATGCGGCTTTACATCGTGAGTGTGATGTAGATAAGCCACGTAACTTGGCGAAGTCTGTTACGGTTGAGTAATAGTTATTAAGCTGTAACAAAATTTGTTGAAAGACAAAAAAGTTGGGTACTGTTTTATGATAAGAAAAGTGTCGGTGAATACTGACACTTTTTCTTTTGCTCTCAATTCTAATCCTAATTATTTTTATCTACTATCTAATAATTTGAAATCAATGGAATTTTAAAATAAGGTTTGTTTAAAAAATCTTGCCCGAAATATGTTAATAAATTTGAATGGGACAAATATATTGTACTATTGACACACGAGTCCGATAATTATATAATAAATCTCGAATTCGAGATAATTTACGAAAGCTGCTAAGTATAATTC
>NZ_JASATP010000098.1:0-7584 GCF_038440375.1 Bacillus sp. OTU530 | reverse complement strand
CAGATTGTCTTGCTCTCAGCGACGAATATTAATATAACAATTAATTCATTGGAATGCAATAGTTTTTTACTATTTTTTGTTTTCGCGAACTGCATAATTCTATCATATAAAGAAAACTCGCTGATTGGCGAGCCCTGCTCTTAGGCGAAGACAGAGGCGTAGCCCTACTTATACTGTATTCTTAAAATTTCTCACTACATCGAATTGTCTTCTGACCAGAAATTTATACTTTCTTACAGTGCAAAAAAGCAACTGTGCACACAGCTACTTTTTATACACGATCACTCGGTTTTGATTTTTTAGCGCTTTGCAAATATATAATCATAAGGGGGATAGAGAAAACGGAAAAAAAGAATAAATATATACCATATTGATGGATACAACTCTCTACATAAGACCAATGATCCCCTAATTTCATACCGAGCGTAATAAACAGGCTGACCCATATCAAGGCTCCAGTATACGCGTAAAAGCAAAACTTTCGAATACTCATACTAGAAATCCCTGCAAAATATGCACTCAAATGACGAACGCCAGGCAAATAGTAGCCAACCACGAGAACAACGGGACCATACTTGTCGAATAAGGTATGTGTGCGCTCAATATTATCTTCCGTAATTCTCAGCTTCGGTCCCCACTTTCTTAATGCAGGAAGACCTAGCTTTAGCCCAAGTATGTAGCTTATCGTAATACCAAGAAAGGCTCCAGCATAACCGCTTGCTAATGCAACGAAATACGTCATATGTCCACGCGATACGTTATATCCAACAAACGTAAGTAAAACTTCATCTGGAACAGGCAGGCCGACAACTCCTCCAGCTAGAGCAAGAATCAGACCCAAATAGCCATAATGCATCAGCAAACCCATTAATTGTTGCTCCATTTTTTGCACCACACATCCCTATCGTTACTCTCTCGTAACTTTATATACAGATCTTTTTAAAGAAAACTCGCCGACTAGCGAGCCCTGCTCTTGGGAGAAGACAGAGGAGTAGCCCTACTCATACTGTATTCCTAAAATTTCCGACTACGTCGAATTCGCTTCGAGATAGAAATTTATCCTTTCTTACAGCGTAAATTAAAACTCTACACTCTTATATTTAAAGGAAATACATTAAACAAGCAAGATAAAACACAAAGTTTCTTTTGCGTACAGTGCTAAAAACAAGCTGGGACTTACAATCTTTAGTTTGTGAGTTTGATTCGTTTCCATGGATAATATACAGCCTTTACAGTCCCTAAAATGTTCTTTTTATCAATGAAACCTAGGCCATTTCGACTGTCACGACTAACCGCTCGGTTATCCCCCATAACAAATACCTTATTATCAGGGACTGTAATAGGACCAAAGTCTTCCGTTAACTTCATCATCAAACGCCTTGCCGCCTTTTGATTTTTTTCTAGATAGGATTCCTCTTGCAGCTTACCATTAATATATAAGTGATCGTTCTCTACCTTAAGCGTATCCCCTGAAAGTCCAATTATACGCTTCACATAATAATCATCTGTTTTCATGACAACTACATCCCCTCTTTTTAGATGATGTATATATGTGACAACTTTACTTACAATAATCTTATCTCCTTCATGCAAGGTAGGCACCATGGAAGCACCCTCTACCTTTGTTGGAAAAAAGAGAAACACCTTCGCTAAAAATACAAGACAACACGCCGCAATGAGAGCCTCCAATAACTCACGCAAGCGACTTTTTTTACGCATATTGGTTCCTCCAACCTATAAGAGTAAAATGACTAAACAAACTTCTTACTTCTATTTTACTAGAAGCTGTCCCTTTCATTTATTAAACTTTTTTGTTTTCCTGCCTTTTCTTCATGAGATTTTGTTTACAAACACACCGTTTGCCCAACTTACAGTCCCTGCATACTAACAAAGGTGAAGGATACATACAACAAATATGTTTTTATCCCCACTTCAGGAACTATATGGTACAATGATGAATATATTAATTGAAAATATGTTAGGCCTGCTTGTTATGCTGCTGTCCGCTCTGGACGGCAGCTTTCGTCGTTTTATAGGGGTACCGATTTTGATTCTTTTTCTCATTAAGACTACGAAAGGAGAGATAACTATGAGTTCTGAAGCAAAACAATTAGTACAAAGCAACGGTATAGAAAGACGTTCATTATTTTTGGAGGTACTTAGCAAGCATTATGAGCTCATTTTCGCTATTGCTTCTGGTATTTTTATCTTAACAGGCTGGATGTTGGATAAAAACAACTATCCATCTGCATCCGTTGCCTTTTATGTATTGGCATTCCTGATTGGAGGATACGCAAAAGCGAAGGAAGGCATTGAAGACACAATTGCTGAAAAAGAGTTAAATGTAGAAATGCTGATGATTTTTGCAGCTATCGGTTCCGCCATTATTGGATATTGGACAGAAGGCGCTATCTTAATCTTCATTTTTGCCCTAAGCGGTGCCCTCGAAGCCTATACAATGAATAAAAGCCAAAAGGAAATTTCTGCTCTGCTTGATTTGCAGCCGGAGGAGGCACTCCTGCTATTGAATGGGAAAGAGAGGAAAATTGCCGTGGCACAATTGCAAATCGGCCACATTATTCTTGTAAAACCAGGAGAGCGGATTCCAGCAGACGGTCTGATTGTTCGCGGAGAAACAAGTGTAGATGAAGCTGCCATCACAGGTGAACCAATCCCTAACGAAAAGAAAGTAGGAGATGAGGTCTTTGCAGGCACTGTGAATCTGCGCGGTTCGATGGAAGTACAGATCACAAAACCAAGTGATCAAACATTGTTTCAGAAAATCATCCGTCTCGTACAAAATGCCCAAAGTGAAAAGTCACCTTCACAGCTGTTTATCGAGAAGTTTGAAGGCACGTATGTAAAAGGAGTATTAATCACTGTAGCAATTATGATGATTCTACCGCATTACACATTAGGATGGAGCTGGAATGAAACGTTCTATCGTGCGATGATTCTTCTCGTTGTCGCTTCTCCTTGTGCCCTAGTTGCAGCAATTACCCCTGCAACACTCTCAGCCATTTCAAACGGGGCACGCCATGGAATCTTGTTTAAAGGCGGTGTTCATCTCGAACGTTTAGCCTTTCTGAAAGCAATTGCTTTTGACAAAACAGGCACACTTACGCAAGGAAAACCAATTGTAACAGATGTTATTGTACGAGAAGGCCTTAGTGAAGAAGAGTTACTTCACATTACAGCCTCCATTGAAAATCACTCAACGCATCCGTTAGCTTCGGCAATTGTGCAATACGCAAAGAAAACATATAACATACAAATGAGCACACCAGAGCAAATGGAGGATATAACGGGCTTCGGATTAAAAGGTACATTAAACGGCATTGTTTACAAAATTGGAAAAGCGAACTTTATCGGAGAAAATGCAGACTTATTTGCAGGTTCTGCAGCAGAACGTCTTGCGCAGCAAGGGAAAACAATTGTGTATATAAGTGATGAAAACGAAATATTAGGCTTAATTGCCATGAAGGATGTACTTCGTAAAGAAAGTGTAGAGGCAATCCGCGAACTAAATATGCTTGGTATCCAAACTATTATGATTACAGGTGACAATGAACAAACTGCGCATGCCATTGCTTCAGAGAGCTCTATCACTGAGTATTATGCATCATGCTTGCCTGAAACAAAGGTACAGACTGTAAAAGCACTAAAAGAGAAATACGGATCAGTTGCAATGGTTGGCGATGGTATTAATGATGCACCTGCACTCGCTACCGCAAGTGTTGGAATTGCCATGGGAGAAGGAACAGATGTAGCGCTAGAAACAGCAGATGTCGTGCTTATGAAAAATGAGCTTTCCCGTCTTGCACAGGCAATCCGACTTTCCAGGCGAATGAATACAATTGTAAAACAAAATATTATCTTTTCTCTTTCTGTTATCGCCTTGCTTATTTGTTCGAACTTCTTTCAAGCACTGGCTCTGCCACTCGGCGTAATCGGTCATGAAGGAAGCACCATTTTAGTCATTTTAAATGGACTTCGGTTACTGCAAGCGAATAAATAAAGAGGACCATCCATGGTCCTCTTTTTTACATAAGCAAAATAAATTCACTTTTTCTAGTGAAAACCGTTACTTTTGTTTGCGCTGCTGCTTGTTTTATGTTTTGGCTGCGAGCTGCTGCGCTGCTTTCGTTGATTTTTATCATTATTGTTAGTACCATGCTGATTTTTGCTCACGGTGACATCCCCTTTTGACTAAAATGAAAGAAGCACTCTTAGTATGCCGCCACTAGCATGTTTTATTCCGTGTATCTCTACCGCTCGTACGGTAGCAATTCAACAATGCATTAATCTCTCCACCAAGCAAAACAACCCATGCTGTTAAATAAAACCAAAGCATGAGAATAATAATGCCACCGAGACCACCATACGTATTTGAGTAGTTGCCGAAGTGTTCCACATAAAAGGCAAACAAATACGACACAATGACCCAGCCAAAGGTCGCAAACAGCGCACCGGTTATAACTTCCCTTGGTCTCAGTCTTTGGTTTGGAGCAAATTTGTACACAAACGCAAAAGTCAGAAACAAAACAAGAAGACTTACAAGCAAACGCACCACATGCCAGATGCCCCAAAATCCCTCTGGCAGGCTAAATGTTTCAAAGAGGGCTGTTCCGATTATATTTCCGAATACGGGCAATAGGAGTGCGAACATAATGACGAAGATCATCTCAATCGTCAAAACAATCGATAGTGCTCGTGTAATAATAAAGGAACGTGTCTCCTTCGTATCATAGGCTCTATTGAAAGCCCTCATCACTGCATTAATAGCATTTGATGCAGCCCAAAGCGTCCCTATTAAACCAAAGGACAATAAACCGCCATTTTCATGCTCCATAATTTTATGGACATTTTCGTTAATGATTGTCATTGCTTCCTCAGGAGCATATTGCTCTAAGAATTCAAGAACATTATTCGTATGAATGGGCAAATACCCAAGGAGCGTGATTAAAAATACAAGGGCGGGAAATAAAGAAAGCAAGAAGAAGTAGGCTAACTGCGAGGCAAGACCCTGCACATCATCGTCTTTTGTTCGCACATATAAATCCCGAAAGAATGATAGTGCCATTCTTCTTCTTTCCGCCGTAAACATACATCTCACCTACTTAGATGCTTTACTTATCCTCTTTCTCAGCGCCGAGCGACTCATGCGCTGCTCCATCATCGTTACTTCTCATTTCTAAGGAAACTTCTGATTCGCTGACTTGTTCAATACTATCGGCTTGCTCCTGAGCATGGTCATCTGAGCCCCAAAATTCAGCCTGTGCTGTCGGTACGGACGATTCCTTCAGCTCTTGCTTTTTTTTATTAAAAATATCCCTTGTTTCTTTTAATGTTTCCACAACTGCCGGAGTTAATTTACGAATTTCATCAACTTTTTCCTTTACAACCTTTAAATCCGCCATCTCACGACCTTTTGTGCCGACATTTTGGACGCCTTCCTTTACACGATCCTTTAAAGGGGCAGCATGTTCTCGAATTTCAATCATCTTCGTTTTTGCTCTGCGCGCATTGCTGGCAAACTTCTCACGATTTTCTTTGCGCAACATTGTCACTGCCGCACCTACCGCCACACCAATCGCAATATCCTTGACAATTGAATTCTTCTTTTCCATACTCCCTTTCCCCTTTCATATATCCTGATTTTTTTAAATACTGTGTTCATTTCGGATGAACGTTATCAATCGTTCACATCCATCAGCCACTAAGCCGTATACCTCTTGAAAATTACCTGTAAAATACGGATCAGGGACATCTCCCCAACTGCCATCGGGCACAAAATCAGATAGTCTGCCAATGTATCCACTTCCTGCTCCGAGCTTCTTCAAGTCGGCTACATTCTTGCTATCCATGGCAATAATATAATCAAATTTCGTTAAGTCATTTGTTTCTACTTGCCTAGCCCGAATTCCTTCAAATGGTATGGAATTTTCTTCTAAAATATTTCGTGTGCCTCGATGAGGGACAGCTCCAACATGCCAATGCCCAGTTCCAGCCGAATCAACCTGGACTTTCTCCTGCAGCCCTTCCCTTTTCACAATTTCCCGAAAAACTGCCTCTGCCATTGGGGAACGACAAATGTTTCCAAGGCAAACAAATAGTACATGAATCATCACTTTCTTCCTTTCACTAATATTTGTTAAGCCTATTATAGACAATCATGTAACGGTTATAAAAGAAATAGCGTTGCTTAGCGAGAAAATAGAAGAATTGTTTAAGGAATACTATAAAAAAATGATAAGATAATAATACGCCAATATACAGGAGGAAAAATGATGGACTTATCGGTAAAATCGCAAGAAAATGTAGAATATATGGTGGAGATGATTAAACAAAAGCTGCGTATGGTAAATGTAGGCGCTATGCGCGCATCAAGCTTTAGCGAGGAAATGTATGAAGATCTTGTGGATATTTATGAACACGTTATGAAGCGTGAAACATTCAGCATCAGCGAAATGCAAGCCATCACAGAGGAGCTTGGCGCTCTAATTAAAGGAAAAAATTAAAGTCTGATTGTTCGGCTTGGAGATTCAGAAACGGTCCTAGTCTGCTTTGCTTTCACAGTAAAACAGACTAGGGCCGTATAGCTAAGGATACACTCTACCTTATTTACGTAACTATACGCTATACAAGGCTGATACTACATACAAACTAACTCTTTTTCACCGACAATGCGTACATAACGTACTAGGGCAGCATTTATAATATAACTCCCCTCATTACTATCTACTACAAAATACTCATTGCGCTCCATATTTTTTAGTATCTCTTGTAATACATCTTCCGCTTTTACGTTTAACTCCTTTACTAGCTTTCCCCGTTTAATATCACTATCCAAAGTATAGCAAACAGTAAATTCCTTCAACATAATTCTCCCCTTCTAACGTTATCTATACCCTTTCTATCTATACAGCGTACCTTTAAAGATTATGCAGTCACAATATAATCTGTCTTCATGCTATGCCACCGTTGTTTTAGCATTTATTAAGTTCTCTGAATCCTAATTGTGTTTCTCCTATATTCATCCGTTGCTATTATGAATGTTTTGTAAACCCCAAAACTTAAGCCTATTATTACGATTAGTAGAACAGATATATTAATTGTTCGACACCTCTTATCACTGGATGTAATACCACCTATATCTATTCGGGAAGAAACTTGTTTTTTAGGGGGTTTTTAAAAAAATTTTTAGCTTATAGGACAAACTTTCTTCTCAAAAGGCCTATCCAAAAATTGTCTTCCAGTAAAGAAAACTCGCCGATTGGCGAGACCTGCCCTTAGGCGAAGACAGAGGCGTAGTTGCCCTTATACTTTATTCCTAAAATTTCTCGCTACGTCGAATTAGCATCCAGTTAGAAATTTATACTTTCTTAAAATGCAAAAAATCCCTCCTGTATGTACACAGAAGGGATTCAAATTTTGCCTAGCGACGTCCTACTCTCACAGGGGGAAACCCCCAACTACCATCGGCGCTGAAGAGCTTAACTTCCGTGTTCGGTATGGGAACGGGTGTGACCTCTTCGCCATCATCACTAGACCTATTTGTTTGAAGGATGTTCCTTCAAAACT
>NZ_JASATP010000097.1:0-7777 GCF_038440375.1 Bacillus sp. OTU530 | reverse complement strand
AAGTATTGACACCGTTTTTGAAGTCCTGTAGTATCAAGGGATCAGCAGGTGTCAAATCTTAGTGTCATAAATAGAAGGGGAAATTACATGTGAAATACGGCTATGCAAGGGTAAGTACAGTAAATCAAGATCTAGAGAGTCAATTACAGACACTGGAAAATGAAAACTGTGACAAGATTTACTCCGAGAAATTCACAGGGACAAAGACAGAACGTCCTGTTTTTACAGAGCTACTAGAAATGTTAAAAGAAGGTGATACACTGGTAGTAACAAAATTAGACCGTTTTGCCCGTACTACTGAACATGGTATCAGGACAGTGAAGGAATTATTTGAAAGAGGGGTAAAGGTTCACATTCTAAATATGGGCCTGGTGGAAAACACCCCTACAGGACGTTTAATCTTTAATATACTGAGTGCCTTTGCTGAGTTTGAACGGGATATGATTGTAGAACGGACACAAGAAGGCAAGGCTATTGCTAAACAGCGTGAAGACTTTAAAGAAGGTAGACCGAATAAGTTCAGCAAAAAGCAAATTGAACATGCTTTAGAGATATTAAAAAACCATTCATATAAAGAAGTTGAGAGCATAACTGGAATATCTAAAAGTACCCTAATTAGGGCTAAGAAGAAACGAGAGGTAGCAAAATGATGACAATTGAAGTTAAAGCGTTTGAGTTCCCGGAACAAAAGCCGGAACTATATTTTTCCCATACAGAAACATACACGCTAATATCTGTACCAGCTTGGAACTGGTGTTATCTATGGACTATTAGCGACAACGATCAAAAGGACAAGCAACAGTTTAAAGAAGCACTGAAAGGAATTATAGACGATTCAACAGCCATACAAATGACCGATAAGGTTTACCAATTCTTAATGACAGGAAACTAATGCCCTTGCTGCAGCAAAGGCATTTTATTTTTCCGTTATTGTATTAGAATGAGACTTTTTATGGAGTCCAAGATACATTGAGTTCCGATAGTAAATTATTACGTAAACCTGACATGTATAAGATATACATTGTTCCTTGTTCAACGAACGGGCAGTTTAGTTGAATAAGGAATCGGAAAATATAGTAAAGAAAACTCGCCACAAAATATTGGCGAGTTTTGCTTTTTTGTATGACAATATCAAAGTTAAAGCAACTGTCATTTTGGTTTATAACTTTGGGAAAGCACCTCAAACGGGCAGAAGAATCAATAATTCTGGACTTAGAGTAAACTCTAAGTATTACTCTTACTTTGTGTCACAAATTAAAAATGAAAGAAGATATAGACATATCAGATTTAATGGAGGCGGTTATATTGACATATTCTATTGGTGAATTTTCTAAAATCGTTGGGTTAAGTGAACATACATTGAGGTTTTATGAAAAGGAAGGGTTAATAAAAGTAAACAGAGACGATAACAATGTCAGAATCTACTCGGATGAAAATAAATTATGGATTGAATCTTTGCTCCACCTAAAAAATACGGGGATGTCTCTAAAAGACATGAAGCAATTTGCGATGTGGGGGCATATTGGAGATGAAACAATGGAAGAACGGTTAGCTTTACTTAAAAATCATCGAAAAAAAGTAGTGGAAGAATTTGAGAAGCTTCATCAAAGTTTAGAGCATCTGGATAATAAAATTAATTTTTATGAAAATGAATTAGGAGACTGTTTCTCTAAAAATTAAGCAGCCAGTTGTTTTTTCCATTTGCGTCTTTTTGATAAACCTCGTACAGACAGCTTTCGAAAACGTCTTTTTATCGAAAAAATAAAAATAAAAAAATACTTGCCTTAGAGTGCTCTCTAAGGATTAACCTATTCTTGCACCATTTGATGCACCTTTACAAAATGGTTCAAAACTAACTAGAACATATAAATAAACATACAGAAAGAGGTTAAAAAATGAACACAAAATATAGCAATTTATTTGAATCACTTACATTTAAAAATGGTATCACCATTAAAAATAGAGTCGTTATGGCACCAATGACAACTTGGAGTAGTAATGATGATTACACCATTTCAGATGAAGAAGTAAAATATTATAAAAAAAGAGTCAATGGAGTAGGACTTGTTATCACTGGATGTACTCATGTGCAACCAAACGGTATAGGTTTTACGCATGAATTCGCAGCTTATGATGATAAATTTATTTCAAGTCTACGGAAATTGGCGGATGCGGCGAAAAGTGGAGGAGCTCCTGCGTTACTTCAAATTTTCCATGCAGGCAACAAAGCCCTTCCATCTTTAACTCCAAATGGTGAGGTGGTTAGTTCCAGTGCTGTAGAGACTGAAGCCACTGCATTTGCTCCTTCAGTATTACCTAGAGAACTTTCATATGATGAAATAATAGAAGTGATTCGTGCTTTTGGAGAAACAACCAGACGTGCTATTGAAGCTGGTTTTGATGGTGTTGAAGTTCATGGTGCACACGGATTTTTACTTCAAAATTTCTTCTCTCCTTTCTTCAATAGACGTGAGGATGAATGGGGTGGTTCTCTAGAAAATCGCTTGCGTTTCCCATTGGCAGTCATTCAGGAAATGAAAAATGTTATTAAGAATCATGCAACAAAGCCGTTTATTATCGGATACAGAATATCACCTGAAGAACAAGGCGGTTATGGGATGGAAGATGCCTATGAATTAATTGACCGTCTGGTTGAACAGGATTTGGATTACATTCATGTATCGCTTGATGATGTATCTTCAAAACCACGAGGCATTGAAGATGGAAAAACACGGCTTGAATTAATTGTTGAACATGTAAACGGCAGAGTTCCTTTAATGGCTGCAGGTTCTATGGTAACTGCTAATGATGTTGCATCTGCATTAGATAAGGGTCTATCCCTAGCAGCGATTGGTCATACCTTAATCATGAATCCAGACTGGGTAGAAAAGGTTCAGAATGGAAAAGAAGCTGAAATTGAGACAGCAATTAAGACTTCAAAAGTAAGCGAGCTTGAGCTTCCAGAAAAACTTTGGGGGATAATTCAAGCTTCAGGTCCATGGTTTAAGATCGAAGATTAAAATCGAAAAGAAAAATTACTGTTTTTTCAGCCCCTCTTTTTTGGGGCTGCTTATTTAGTATTTAAGAAATTAATACAATTAAAATGAATATTGAATTCTAAGCTTGTGAAGCTTTGTACTTAAACAAACGGGTGCTTTTGTTTAATATCCCAATTTATAAAAAAGTTGAAGATATGCAAGTCTTTATTCACTTCTTGCATATTTTCAGCTTTTTTTCATTCAAAAAACATACTGTCATAAACAGTATTTTTTAATTGCCAAATACACAATTGGGACACGAATTATTTCAAAACGTTTGCCTTATTGATTGTATCAATAAAAGCCATGAAAGCTTTGGATGGCTCATTGGCATAAACAATCCCAAAGGGAACCTCATAATCCCATTCTACAGGAATCGTCACAAGGGAAGGATGTACATCTGCCCAGATATCCAGTGTTTCCATAACATAGTTCATCTGCTCACATTTATTGAAAACATCTGCATCATAGAAATTTGGTGTGTCTATGATATGAATTTTTGGATGTTTTGCTTCAATCTCATCCCGCAGGCGGTCTAAAACCGGAGCTTCGCCACGTTTTACAAGCATAAGAGTTTCTCCGTATAAATCTTCCCATTTCAATAGATTTTTCTTTGCTAGTCGGTGTTTGCGTGAAACAGCTATGCAGCATTGATTCATTCCAAGCAAATGGACATTGTATTGCTTAATCCACTGAATAGAGCCGCAGGGACCTACAAAACAGTCGATCTCCTTACCTAAGGAGGCAACAGTGGAGGTCATATCGTCTTCAAAGGGGACGATTTTTATCTGGAAAGGTAAATTGCCGTCATCAATTTTCGACCATAGATCAATCAGTACCTTGCCTGGACGCAGCAAAGAAGTTCCAACTCGGATGACGTATTGTTCTTCACCTGCAATCTGTCTGGCACGCTGAATGGCGCTGTCGGAAGCCTGAATCATCTGCTTTGCATCTTGATAAATAGAGGATCCGGCTGCGGTCAAAAATACGCCTTGGTTTGTTCGCTCCAGTAGTTTCACTCCTATATCACTCTCAAGAGCATTGATCTGTTTCATTACGGATACGGTAGAGATAAACAGTTTTTCAGCTGCTTTGGAAAAGCTCCCACAGTCGGCTACTTGAATAAATGTATAGATTTGTCTATTGTACATGGAAACACCTGCTTTAACTTTAAGTTAAAGCTATGTTAGCTTTTTGGTGTATTCACTGTCAAGTGGCTATGCATTAAAATTCAAGAGTATTAATGTTAAAACTTTGGACAGTCATTCAAGCTTCCGGTCCTTGGTTTAACATTGAGGAATAATCTTACATGTTGGAACAAAGGGCAAGAGATGTTTTTCAGTAAGGAGGGAAAATTGTGGAGTATATCACTTTGAATAATGGTGTGAAAATGCCGATTTTGGGTTTTGGTGTTTATCAAATCAGTGCCAGAGAATGCGAGCGATGCGTTTTGGATGCAATCGATGTTGGATATCGTTCAATTGATACAGCACAGGTATATGGCAATGAAGAAGCTGTCGGAAATGCAGTCCGAAAATCTGGTGTGCTGCGCGAAAACCTGTTTATTACAACCAAATTGTATATACAGTATGGCGGTTACCGAAAAGCAGTTAATGCGATTGATGAATCATTGCGGACGATGAAGCTTGATTACATTGACCTGCTTTTGATGCACGAGCCTTTTCATGACTACCATGGGATTTACCGAGCAATGGAGGAAGCCTATCAAAGCGGAAAAATCAGAGCAATCGGAGTTTCTAATTTTAATCCGGATGTGTTCGTGAGCCTGATGGAATTTTGCAATGTCATTCCTGCTGTCAATCAGGTTGAGACACACGTATTTCGGCAGCAAGCCCAGGCACAGAAAATGATGAAACAGTATGGTACGCAAATAGAATCTTGGGCACCATTTGCAGAGGGAAAGAATCACTTCTTTTCTAATGAAACATTAAGAGAGATTGGACAAAAATATGAAAAGTCCAACGCACAGGTGGGGCTTCGATATTTAATCCAACGCGGAATCGTTGTGATTCCAAAATCCACCCATAAGGAACGAATGATAGAAAATATGGATGTCATTGATTTTACGTTATCTGCGGATGATATGGCAAAGATCGCCTTGTTGGATGGAGGCAGAAGTCTGTTTTCATGGTATTAAATATGTTAAAACATGGAAGTGACATAAACACAAACAACACTTTACAGGCAGGTGGAATCCAGCCTTAGATATGATGGGCGTACTAAATGAATAAGGAGGTCCTTTCTTTGAAAGAAGCAGATGTAAAAGTTAATCATGAAACTTCAGAAAGAAGTTATTCTCTCATAACAGCAATTCTTTTTTGGTGTGGCTTAGTTGTTGTATCTAGCCTATATATTACCATTCCCTTGGTTTCAGTATTAGCAGGAGCTTTTAAAGTATCAACTTCGCAAGCAGCCTGGACCGGCAGTGCATTTTCATTTTGTTATGCTGTAGGTTTTTTATTTTTCGGTCCATTATCAGATCGCTATGGACGAAAGCAAATTATTTTATTTGGGCTAATTGTGTTAACCATTATTTCTCCTTTGATTGGATTATTTAATAATCTGTCTTGGTTGATAGCTCTTCGGGCGATACAAGGAATTGCTGCAGCAACATTTGCTCCAGCCGCACTTTCGTATGTAGTAGAGCATTTTCCGGCAGAAAAACGGATCACTACAACTGGATTTGTTAGCACAGGATTTTTAATGTCTGGAATTGTTGGTCAGGTGTTCAGTAGTCTAATAAGTGAGAACTTTGGTTGGAACTTTGTGTTCTATATCCTTGGAGTGGTATATCTAATCACTGCAATATTAGTAACGTTTTTTATCCCAATGAGTAATGTCCCACAAACAAAAGGCAGTATGATTGACTCTTTTAAACAAATGGGAAAGGTTTTTACACAAAAATCCTTACTTTTGTGTTACATCATCACTATAACGCTTTTACTTTCTTTTGTTGGTATGTATACAACGCTAGGGAGTTATTTAAGTGAAACATTCGGTCTTAATAATCAAGATATTCTGTATGTGCGATGTGTCGGAATTTTAGGTATGTTAGTTTCTCCGTTTTCTGGAAGACTGGTCGCAAAGTTTGGTATTCACACCGTTATTAGAGTTGGATTATCTTTAGCCGTTTTAGGTCTTGCTATATTGGGGTTTAGCTCTAATTTGGTCTTCCTTATCGTAATGAGTGTTGTTTTTGTGGCTGGCGTCTCCATAACCATTTCTACCCTAATCTCCCTTGTCGGACAATTAGGAGGAATTGCAAGGGGTTCTGCGATTTCACTGTTTTCCTTTATTCTATTTATGGGTGCAACTCTTGGACCGATTGTAGCTATGGGTATATTGAATATAAGTAGCTATCTTTTAACGTTTGAATTGTTAGCACTTTTATTAGGAATAGGATTAATCGCCTCAATTCTTATTAAAAGTAGAGACCAGGTATAACGAATGAAAAGGATATTATTAGTCTTGTTTGTTGGGTTTACTAAAATTTTAGGAGGATAAAAAATGAATAAAAAACTTATCGTCGTTGTTGGAGCAGGTCCTGGTGTCGGAAATCATGTCGCAAAAAAATTCGGTGTTAATAACTTCCGTGTTGTCCTGGTCTCCCGTAATCAGAATTCGCTGGATCAATATGTACAGGAGTTGAGCTCGGAAGGGATAGAAGCTTACGCCGTAGCAGCGGATGCGTCAAGTCCGGCATCGCTAACAGAAGCTTTTGACCAAATCAAGAAAAAATACGGTACAACCGATGTACTGGTGTACAACGCTGCAGTTTTGAAAGGCGGAAAACCAACTTCCCTGACGGCGGAATCCCTTGTGTCCCATTATCAGGTGGACGTAGCCGGTGCCTTGCATTGTGCACTACAAGTTATTCCGGATCAAGTAGAACAAAAAGCAGGAACAATCCTCTTCACGGGTGGCGGATTGGCGCTGTATCCTTCGGCAGACTACACTACGCTGTCCATAGGCAAAGCAGCGCTACGCAACCTAGCCTTTACTCTGGCTGAAGAGCTAAAGCCTCAAGGCGTTTTTGTCGGAACGGTTACAATTGCCGGAACCGTAGCTCCGGGCACTCATTTTGCACCTGAACTAATTGCAGAGAAATATTTGGAGCTGTATGAAAAACGTGAAGTGCACGAAATTGTGTACAGCTAAGGCTAATGATTTTCTGATTCAAAATCGTTCGTGTTATCTAAAATGCATCACTTCAAAGGTTTGGAACAAATGATCTCTGTTGGTTCAACAGAGATCATTTCCTTTCTTAATAGTGCAATTGCGAATCTGTTAAAGGTTTGCTTGTGGAAATGAATAGCCTCGCCTTAGAGGATTAAACAAAGAAAATTCCCTTATTTACTGAAAGGGAGTTTTTCTTTTGGCAATAAGTTTGTGAAGGATTGTACTTAAACTAACGGAGTGCAATAGTGAAAGAGGCGGACATAAAAATCGCCTTAATTTTGTACTTCGGTGTATAATGCTTTCATTCTTACAAATATTAAAGAGGTTCTAATCCAATACGTACTATTCGATATTCGAGACACAGAAGCTGCCTGACGGGAAAGGGCGGCTTTTTGTGGTGGTTCATTTTTTAAAAACCTCAATTTGATAAAAAAACAGCCAATTATTTCAGCTGTTTGCTTTTTTATAAAAACCTTTTAATGATTTAAACATATCACGCCCCGATGTCTTTGCCGTTTGATGGTTACATTCTTCATTAT
>NZ_JASATP010000096.1:0-8234 GCF_038440375.1 Bacillus sp. OTU530 | reverse complement strand
TGGCGGTACCCCTAGTAGAGCAAGGTCATCGCTTTATCAAGAAGCGTGTCCGTTCTATGCTAGGATTGAAAACGTTTCTAACAGCCAAACAGATCCTCTGCGGAGTGGAAGTGATGCATATGCTGAAAAAAGGACAACTCCAACAAGGGGTGAAGTCTGTCCAGAGTGAGATTGAATTCATACATAAATTATTTGGAGTAGTATCATAATTCACAGTTGCAAAGGATATTAAGATTCTATACTTCTAAAAAAATCATATTTGCACCAGAACCCTCGATAACGATGTGGGAAACTAAGACATCAATGATGTAGTCAGTATTTTCAGAAAAAAACAAGTCTAGAGTTTCCTTTTTTATAGAAAGCTCGAGCATTCAACCCACTGATAAAGGGAAACCCAAAGGGCATACTAAGATTACATTTAAAGTGGGAGGATATAAATTTGAGTACAAAAGAAAATGCATTATCTATCTTCGCCTTAGGCGGCTTGAATGAAATCGGGAAAAATATGTATGCAATCGAATATTCAAACGATATCGTGATTATCGACTGTGGCAATAAGTTTCCAGATGAAAGTTTATTAGGGATTGATTTGATTATTCCTGATATAGCTTACTTAGTAGAAAATAAAGATAAAGTCAGGGCTTTAATTGTCACACATGGACATGAAGATCATATCGGGGGGATCCCGTTCTTCTTAAAAAAATTGAATGTGCCCGTTTATGCCACACGCTTCACACTAGGATTAATTGAAATTAAATTAAAAGAACATAAACTTCTAAGAGAAAGCGAACTTGTTGAAATCAACTCAAACTCAAACTTGAAAATCGGAGAAATGAGCGTAAGCTTTTTCAAAGTGACCCATAGTATTCCTGATTGCTTGGGAATGGTCTTTCACACACCAGAGGGTAATATTGTACATACGGGGGACTTCAAGTTTGATTTAACCCCTGCGAATAATGAGCATTCGGATATTCATAAAATGGCTGAAATCGGAAAAGAAGGGGTCTTGCTTCTATTGTCTGAGAGTACCAATGCAGAACGTCCTGGATTGACCCCATCGGAACAAATGGTAGGTGAACATGTGGAAGCAACTTTCATGAAAGCCGAACGCAAAGTTATTTTTTCTACCTTTGCTTCAAATATTAGTCGCGTTCAGCAAATCGTGAATGCAGCGCAAAAAACAAATCGAAAACTTGCGTTGCTTGGACGAAGTATGGTTAAGGTCGTAGCGCTTGCTATGGAACGTGGTTATTTAACAGTTCCTGATGGAATGTTAATTGACCCACATGAAATCAATGAAATGGCTCCTGAAAAGGTGGCTATTTTATGCACGGGAAGTCAAGGAGAACCATTGGCTGCTCTTGCCCGCCTGTCCACTGGAAACTTTCGCGGTGTCGACATTTTACCTGAAGATACGGTTATCTTGGCAGCAGGTCCAATACCCGGGAATGAACGAAATGTCACGAGTATCGTAGACAACTTATTTTCACTTGGAGCCAAAGTGATTTATGGATCAGGAAGTACATCCGGAATGCATGTTTCCGGCCATGGTTATCAAGAAGATTTAAAACTAATGCTTACATTAATGAAACCAAAATATTTTATTCCCATTCACGGTGAATTTAGAATGCTACACCATCACCGTTTGTTAGCTGAATCCGTTGGAGTAAAGCAAGGAAACACGTTTATCATCAATAATGGAGATGTCGTCGATATTGAACATACCATTGCCCGTCAGACCCGGAAAATACCGGTTGGGAATACCTACGTAGACGGGGGGGATGTCGGTAATGTTGGGGAATTTGTGTTACGAGACCGCAAACAGCTTTCAGAGGATGGAATGCTAATGATTGTTTTAACTATGAGCAAAGCGGAAGGAAAACTGATTTCTGAACCCGATACCATTTCTCGTGGATTTGTGGATAGAGATTTCTCGGAACTCCGAAGAGACGTTAATCGACTTACTATAAAAACTGTTAACGAGCTACAAGAAGCAAATAGAAACCAATGGAATGTAATGAAAAAACAAATAAAAAAATCAATACGACAATATGTATATACACATACTAAAAAAAAGCCAATGATCGTTCCTATACTTATTGAAATTTAATAGGGGGGAAGTTCTTAAAAAATGAATTAATTGATCTTCAACAATCGGGCGCAATTCTGTAGCAAGAATTGTGCTCGTTCTTTATGTATTGGGCCAGATTGTGGAGGAAACAGAAAGAGTAAGAATACTGATAAAAAGATCATTATTTGTGAAGTGTTTCACTTAAACTAACGTGGCAGATTAGTTTAAGTTTTGTCACAATTTTTTTCTAGGTTTTTCTTAAAAATGAACGGTTCTTTTTTAATGTGAAATCGTTCTTTTAAAAAGCCTCTTAAATTTCTCCCTATCTTCTGATGTAAATGGTTTTGGCCCCTTTGTACGCTTTCCGCTTTTTCGAGCCATTGCACTCAGATAACGTGTTTGTAATAATTGGTCAATGTTTTCATTTGTATAGCTAGACCCATTATGGTGAAGTACCGCACACCCTTTTGCTAAACCTAGCGAAGCAAGACCATAATCTTGCGTAACGATTATATCTCTTTTTTCTGCTAACTTCATAATCCGATAATCCGCAGCATCTGCTCCAGAATCAACATAAATGGTTTCCACTCCTGATGGTTGTTCCGCATTAGAAAAATGAGAAAAGCTAGTTACAAGGATAACAGGAATTTCAGCATTCGTACCTTCAGAGATAATGATATCTTTTACCGGACAAGCATCTGCATCAACATAAATTTTCATCGTAACCTCTCCCTGTAAATAAGTTTGAGTTGATGGTAGTGGAAAATTTAACCTTTGTCAAACGATAAAGATGGTTTACCTAAAATCATTAAAAAACAGTTGTTCTATTAAAAGGCGCTTTAATGGAGTAAGAGAAATAAAAATGGACTGAACAGTTTTACCGTTCAGTCCATTTTTATTTCGTTAGGGTTTTACCCTATTGAGAGGGCTGGGACTTATTGATTTTAAAAGCTTTGAAGTATCTCAAATACACTTATCAAAACTGTTTATGATATTTACTCCCATAGTGGCCCCTCAATCTACGAATCGTTTCCGTACCCCCTATAAAAAAAGACCTTCCTAATTGCGTAAGGGGTTTTCGTCGTTTGTTCTTCCGAAAGAAAGTACAAAATAGAATGTACATGGCGTATGCCTTTGCGCTTTCCTGTGCGACATATTATTCCTGTTCATCTTTAGTAGCCGCTATTTCTTGGTTAGCTGGATCTTCTGGTTTAGCTATTAGTTCTTTTTCTCGATTTATTATTTCATCTCTCACAGCTTGCGCTTCCTGCCTAGCTTCATTTAGAAGCCCCTCTACTCTGCGTAGCTCTTTCTTATTTTCATAAAATTCACTATAAATATTACTCTTTATGATACTGCGGTTTCTAGTAGCAATTGCAACAATGGCAAGTCCTAATGCTGCAAAGCTTGTAAAGTCGCTTATCTTATTTAAGACTTCAGGACTTGCATTTTCTACAGAATTTAGGTTAGGTAAAACAATAATACCTAAAATGGCTGTTAAATAGCACGCATTTATTAGGGCCGTAAAGAACTCATTATGCCACTTATGCCAAGACTTTTCTTCCTTATTGATAAGCCCCATTTCGAAAAAATCTGTTAAAGTAAAACAAATACCAGCTATCGAAACTCCTGTTACAAAAATAGGAGGAACAATTACTATTCCCCAAAATCTACAGATAGCAAGGATAATAAGACCTATACCAAAACTAACTGTAAGCAACTCTACTCTATGTAAAGCTTTCATTTTCTCCGCCCCTTCCTTGCGTTATTTATCTTGTTTTCTTCTGAAAGATTGCGCTAAAGAGAAAAAGGCAGGATGGCTCTATTTATCTTCCTTCCTACCTTTCTGTTACTGCAGCGAAAGACTAGCTAATGCTACAATCACGTTAATCCACGTCTCAGGACGGTTCTGGTGCAAACACTTGGGAGAGATATAAAGAGACGAGACATTTCTTAGCGGGACTATTTTATGCTAGGAAGCCGAATAGTTGATGAACGAGGTTCACTTGGCTTCGGACAGATTTCTCCCCTTGGAGAGTTTGTCCTTTTTTGATCATATGCATAGCTTCTATTCCCGCAATAATCCGTTTGGCAGTTCGGAAGGATTTTAAGCCAAGCATCGGGCGAATACGCTTTTTAATAAAGCGATGATCCTGTTCCACGATATTGTTAAGATATTTAACTTGCCTGATTTGTATGCCTTTTGGCACACTTTTCCCTTCCTTTAACTCTTGAATTGCTACAGGATAGGCGGGATTTTTGTCTACTGTTATGATAAGAGGTTTACAAATAGTTTTTGCACCAGAACCTGAAAAACTAGCATAACATTACCTTAGCATAGAGGATTGGGGATTTCATTGAAAGAATGGATAACATTTATGCTAATTCTATTAAGATTCTTACATGGTAGATGATGATGTTACAAGATTTACAGCAACCTTAAAAACACTTAAAATATTGTTGCGTATTTTTGTTACATAACTTATGCGAGATTACTAGCTGAAAAAATTGAAGAGGATTCTCGTAACAAAAACGTTCGTTTTTGTTACGGTAATTGCATAAAAAAGTCTACTTTATAAAAAGTAACGATAAACTTTTGATATTAACTGTTTTATGATAATAAAGTTAAAAACTCCAGTTATTCTATTCCACAATCGGACCATATTCTTGAATAACTAATTGTGGAAATCTGCTTAACTTGGGGTCCTGACGCATGCCTATCAAGCCAAGAAAACAGGTCACCCTCAAAATGATAAAATGTGATCTTCTTTGTTATAAGAAGGTCTAAAATTTCATTCTGGAGGTGCTGTAAAAGTTTAACTTGATGGTTATAGAAGGATTTACTTACTTTACCTTGATGGCGATGTGGCGGTACCTCTTATAAAAAAACTGACCTCTTATAAAGGTCAGCCAATAAAATCCATTTCACTATTAATACCAAATGGTTTCTGCATAATTATAAGCATCACTATTTGGAATCGCATGCTTTCCTTGGGCTTGTGCCTTACGCGGGTCTAAATCATATACCATAGGTGTGTAACATGATGTTTGCCCTTTATTGACTACGCCATTCCCACCTAGGCTATTACAAGTATATGCCTTACCATCGGTATTCCGCACGATTCTAGCATCTGCTTCATAGTTATACACTGCCGGACGAGTAATAGTGACTTTCGCCCAAGCGGTTTTACACTTTGTACTAAACTTTAACTCTACATATGAAGTGGCATCGATCCATTTTTTCGCTTTGGTTACGGCAGAGCTTGCGCAACTGTCATAGTAGGGGCTTTTTCCATCATACGAATTACTTTCTGCAAAAACCTGGCTACTCGGGAAGTTAACAGTCCCCAACATGAAACAAAAGGCTATAAAAGTTAAAAAGGTATATGATATAACTTGTTTTAGAGCTTTCATAAAATCTCACTCTCCCCAAATAAGATTCCTAGAGGATACCAGTTTATTGCAAATGAATTTCTAGTAGCGGGCAGTCTTTCCGTATCCAGATTTAACGGTAACCCCTTCAGCATCAGCCGTATACCCCCAGGTCGGAATTTCATCAAATACCATTCCTGTATAGGTACTCGTTTGTCCTGTTTTAATCGCTCCATTGCCGCTATTAGAGTCTACTGATTTTTGGAATACTCCATTTTTGTATTTATTAACAATAGCATAAGCATATACTCCTCCAGATACAGAGGGTGCAGGACTATTCAATACAAGTTTAGCCCATGCTGCATGGCATTTATTACTATATCTAAGATAAACAGTCCCCACTCTTTTCCCATTTTCATAAACTCCAGCAGATTTTGCATTAAAGGCATCAGAATCACAAGTAGTACTTCCTCCATAGACCTTGGTTGTTGTCGAATTTTTCCCATCATAATAACTACTTAAATCGGAGATAGCAAATGTGGTCCCTTGAAAACCAAACCAAACTACAATACTAGCTATAGCAAAAATACATACTTTTAGTGGATTACGAACTTTATCCAACATTGATTTTCCTCCCTATCTAATATTGTTTTTAGACATCCAAGTTGATCATTCTCAAGCAACACTAATAAAAACAAACGTCCTTTCAAATTGTTGCTGAAAGGGCGTTTTATATTGTATTTATTTAATAGGATCCAGTTTTCCCATAAGAATATGGACCACCTGAATAAGAACGAAGCCAACCTGCTGCATATGCTGTATATCCGTATCCAGGAGTATAATCATAAACCATTGGAGTATAAGTAACAGTTTGGCCAGCATCAATAGCACCAATTCCACCACTATCATAACTATTAAACCAAACACCATCGCTACGATAAATGCCAGCGAAACCAGAATCATTAAAAGGTGCTTTAGAGTAGCGAGTTAGTTTAGCCCAAGCCGTTTTACATACGGTGCTATACTTAAGCTCAACATAACCTAAATTAGAGATTTGTTTGTACCCTTTTCGAACAGCACTACTTGCACAAGTTCCGGA
This sequence comes from Bacillus sp. OTU530, assembly GCF_038440375.1. NCBI lineage: Bacteria > Bacillati > Bacillota > Bacilli > Caryophanales > Bacillaceae > Bacillus > Bacillus sp. OTU530. Next base: position 1,692 of record NZ_JASATP010000096.1, on the reverse strand, counting down.
TCCACCATACACCGCAGTATAAGGGCTTTTACCAGTGTAGTAGAGATTTGGATTAAACGCAGCTTCCGTTTTTGAAGTAAAGATAAAAAACAAAGAAAAAGCAAGAGGGAACACGAAAAGAGCAGAAAATAACTTTTTAATCACAATAAGTCACCTTCTTTAATTAGAATTAATAACCATTGTTATTTTTGTTTGATACAACACTTATAAAAACCGGATATATTAATATATATCTATCTAGCAGGGGTGAGGTAAGAATTACTTCTTTTTTTGATCCATTCACGAAAAACAATAGTGATTTGAGCTATTAATGAAGTTCTACGTCACTTTTTCTTTTCGTTAACTGATGGATTTACGGGATCTTTTATACTGATCTCACCAAAAAATGACGTATAAGACATCTTCTATGTCATTTTTACCCTTGCGGCTCCAAAAGTAACGAATTCTTGCCGTACCCGTAAGATGGTACGAATGCTTTTGTCATGGGTGCCACATTAAACAGACCAAAGATAAGCAAAAACAAAATCCTTACATGTAATATCTTTTTCACAACAATCCTCCTTTCTTTCACTTTTCTAAAATGGTTCATTTTACCATTTTAGACATTCGACCACATTCTACCATATAGAAATATAAAATTTCGATAGAAAACAAAAAACTGGAATATTAACATAATCATCTTTCCGTTTAATTAAAAAATATTTTATAAAGGGATTCTGACTGACGTCGGTCCCCCTTTAAGACAAATAGAAACACCCCCTCTAAGCCGTTGGAAGCAAAGGAGTTCACGAAAAAACATGCAGGATTTTATGCAAAAAGTAGGGAGGCTTGTCAAAGAATCGGGAGGCCAAAACTCGTGCCGCTTGGGCATTGCATAAAATCCTGCATATGTAATAAATTCGGAGATTGTGAGAAACCCAGTGTTGGCGCGGATGCCCTGGGCATGGCTACTTCCGATAATGATGTGTTATGTAAACTTGACATGTATGGAATATACATCCAAATTGTTCATAACAACTGATTGTTTCAAATGGTACAATTAGGAAAAAGGGGGAGATTTTTTGAGTCAGGATAAGGACAAAGAACAGAAAAAAAGTGCCATTGAAACAGATGATTTTGCTAATCGTACTTTTTTCGGTGTTCCAACTATTGGTGGTGGCATTATAGCAGGAATTCTTATCTTATACATTTTGTATGATATTTTCTTCAAGTAGTCCCTCTCCAGAACGTGAGGGGTTTGCTATTGAATTTATGGAAGGGAGGCTGTTATGAGGGTTCTGGTGCAAACACTTGGGAGAGATATAAAGAGACGAGAAATTTCCTAGTGGGACTATTTTATGCTGGGAAGCCGAATAGTTGATGAACGAGGTTCACTTGGCTTCGGACAGATTTCTCCCCTTGGAGAGTTTGTCCTTTTTTGATCATATGCATAGCTTCTATTCCCGCAATAATCCGTTTGGCAGTTCGGAAGGACTTTAAACCAAGCATCGGACGAATACGCTTTTTAATAAAGCGATGATCCTGTTCCACGATATTGTTAAGATATTTAACTTGCCTGATTTGTATGCCTTTTGGCACACTTTTCTCTTCCTTTAACTCTTGAATCGCTACAGGATAGGCTGGGTTTTTATCCACTGTTATGACGCGAGGTTTACAAACATGAGAAGCAGCCAAGGCTTTCTTGAAAAAGCA
>NZ_JASATP010000095.1:0-8386 GCF_038440375.1 Bacillus sp. OTU530 | reverse complement strand
AGCGTTTCCGCTTCTTTTTTACGCATATGAATGCAGACCTGCAATGACGAGATTCACCGCCACAAGATTAAACATAATAATAGCAAAACCAACAACAGCTAACCATGCAGACTTTTCCCCATGCCACCCCTTTGAAAGGCGCAAATGCAAAAAGGCAGCGTAAAATAACCATGTAATAAGCGCCCATACCTCTTTCGGATCCCATCCCCAAAAACGCGTCCATGCTACCTGTGCCCAAATCATTGCAAAAATAAGAGCGCCAAGTGTAAAGACCGGAAATCCAATCGTGACCGAGCGATAGCCGATTTCATCAAGCAAATCATTGTTGACACGTTGCACAAATGGCTGCAGGAACGCCGCGATGCGCTTACGAAATAATAAACGGAGCACTGTATATATAGCGATTCCAAACAGCAAAGACCAAATCACCGTATTCAATTTCTTGGCATTTACAATGGCAGGGGTATGAAGCACGGGATCAAGCTTTCCTTTTGTCTGCAGCACACCCTCATAAGGTCCAACAAGCGCTGGCAACTGATATACCATCTCAGTTTTTTGGTCATTTTTATCCGTGTATTCAAACTTCGCCTCATACCTACTAATAGAAAAAGCTGTTGTCGCACTGACAAAGCCCAGTGTACATACAAGAAAAAACAGCACTGCTTCAAGCCAAAATGTTTGTTTGCTTTGTCTGGATTGATTTACGTTTTTAATCAAGTAAATCAGACCCGCGACAAAGCTAATTGCCAAAATAGCTTCTCCAAGCGCCGCTGTCGTCACATGAATATACAGCCAGTAGCTCTTAAGCGATGGAATAAGCGGTGTCACTTCACGAGGAAACATACTCGCATAGGCAATCACTAAAATCGCAATCGGTAATGCAAACAGTCCAAGAACGCTTGTACGATAAATAAAGTACATAACGATGAAGGCTAACACAAGCGCCATGCCAAAAAATGTCGTAAATTCAAACATATTGCTTACAGGAGCATGCTTTGCTGCAATCCAACGTGTGACAAAATAAATTAGTTGAGCAAGAAATCCCGCGATTGTAATGCAAATTCCAATGTTTGCCCATTTCTTTCCCTTCTCCCGAATACTTCCTCCGAAAAAAAGGGTTGCCACAAGATATAGAATAAAGGCAGCAAAAAGAAAGTTACTGCTGATTTGTGCCATACTTCTCCCACCCTTAACTGATTTTTTCCATCAGTGCTTTATCCTCCGGCTGCGGAACAGCGGTACCTGACAGAACCGTCTCAATTTCATTGCGAAATCCATACCAATTTTTATTTGTATGTCCAGCAATCCACCACTCACCGTCGATACGCTGCATCCAAATACGGCGATGATTCCAATACATCCCTTGGATTACCCCTATCATGAAAATAGTACCGCCAAGAGCGAGAATCCACAGTGTTAAGTCCTTCCGTACAGTGAGCGCAGTTGCATTTCTCGTCTCTATGCCTGCGAATGTCATTTTATACTTATTTGTGCCTGCTGGCTCAATATTTTGTCGAATCGCAACAAAGCTTACTTCCCCATCTGGTGTTGTTGGAGTAAACATTTTGAATACAAACGCCGGGTTGTTCGGCACCTTCGTTTTCGTGCTCGGTTTTCCCTCTTCATCAAAGTAAAAATCAGGAAAATAGCTTAACAACTCCACTCGGTATCCATTCCCTAAATCATACTTCTCTTCTGGATTCGCAAGATTCACTTCAATTGGACCGCGTTTCTCGTGGGTTGTCTTATCCTCCAGATGAAGAAACATTTTGCTTAGTTCTCCCTCTTTATAATCTGTCTGATATAAGGCAAAGCTTTCAAATTTTAGAGGGTCGTTCACCCGAATCTTGTAATCTGTTACCTTTTTCAACTTAGGCTCTTGACCGGCAACTGTGGAGCCTACTGCTTCGTACAGCACAGCATTCGTTTGATAGTTTTTCGGAATCATGCTGTTGCCGACGCGATCAATCGCCTCGTCAAACACTTTATCCTCTTCTTCTTTGCTATACACTTCTTTAATAAACTTTTCATTTTTTAAATAGTACTTACCATCTGTACCCGGTATTTCCTTCGTTTCACCTTCGCGTAACCAAATGACCTCGTCTACATACATACCTGGTACAAAACGAAGCATGGCACCAATTAGAAAGATAATGAGCCCAATATGATTCACATAAGGTCCCCAACGAGAAAAGCGACCTTTTTCAGCTAGTATGTTTTCATTTTCTGTTCGTACATGATAACGCCGTTTTATCAGATTTTCTTGAACGATAGCAATGTCTTCAGGCGTTGCTGAAGAAACACCAAACAATCTCTGCCGCTTTAAAAAGCTGCGATGACGCGTTACTCTTTGATTTTTCAATGCTTTATACAGAGGCACGACCCGATCGAGACTGCATATAACAAGCGAAATTCCGATGGATGCGAGTAAAACCATATACCACCAAGAACTGTACAGATTATCGAACCCAAGATTATAATACAACTTGCCGAGAACACCGTATTGATCTGCATAGTACTCACTTGGCGTAACCTCTGGAGGCAAATACATCTGCTGCGGAAACACAGTACCGATAGCGGATGCCACAAGCGTAATGACAATAAGCCAAATTCCAACCTTTACAGATGAAAAAAAGCTCCATATTTTGTCTACAAGTGTTTTGTTATAGGTGATCGAACGCCGTGCACTTCCCTCATACTTCATATCTAGTAAACTTACAGACTCTTCGTGTTGAAACGGCTTCCCGCATGCCTCACAAAAAAAGGTGCCAACAGGATTGACATGACCGCATTGACATTTTACGTGTTCCATTCCCTCACCCCTTATGTCTACTTGCAACATGCTTTATTCAGGAACAATCCCCTTTATGTATTCCTCAAGCTGCTCCTTCGTCTGTGTACCTGTAATCTGCTTTACTACTGTACCACTGGCATCAATTAAAAAAGTCGTAGGAAGTGGCCCTACTCCGTATGTATTTAATATCTCCTGTTCCTTATCAATCGCGATTGGAAATGTCAAACCATATTGGTTCACAAAGTTTTTCACAGCAATCTCCGTCTCATCCGCATTTAACGCGATCATTTCAATTCCCTTTTCCTTATAGGAAGCGTACAACTCATTCATATACGGCATTTCCTTTTCACAAGGTTTACACCACGTTCCCCAAAAGTTCAGCAATACTCCCTTTCCTTGCAAATCAGAAAGTGAAATTTTGCTCCCACTCATATCGGTAACAAGAAAATCCGGTGCTTTCTTACCGATTTCTACCTTTTCCGTCTCTGTGAAGAAATTTTGATACAGAGTGAACGCAAGCGCACCAACAAGAATGAGTAAAATAACGCTACGAAATACAAATCTGTTTTTCTTCATCATCTTCTCCCCCTCTAGGCTAGATAGCCCGACATAAGCCGAGCTGCTTATCTCGGCTTGGTGAGAGCCATTGCGCGAAGCTGCTTCACTTCATGTGGCGACAGTGCACGTGCTTCTCCAGGTCTGAGCGATGTGAGCCCTAAAAACGCATAGCGCTCCCGCTTTAGCTTCACAACCTTGCAGCCGACTGCTTCAAACATTCTTCTAACCTGCCGATTACGCCCTTCGTGAATGGCAATTTCAACAACAGCTATTTCCTTACGGCGATCTCCGGAAATAAGCTTCACGCGTGCCGGTGCTGTTTTACCATCTTCCAGCATGACGCCTCTTTGGAGCATACGAATCTTCTCTCCAGTCAATACGCCCTTCACTTTTGCTACATATACCTTCTCAACCTCATACTTCGGATGCATAAGCGCATTTGCGAACTCTCCATCATTCGTCAGGAGGAGAAGACCAGACGTATCATAATCCAAGCGGCCAATAGGAAAAATACGCTGCTTAATTTCCGGAAAGAAATCGGTTACAACCTTTCTTCCTTTATCATCACTTACAGCAGAGATTACACCAGTCGGTTTATATAATAAAAAGTATACAGGTTCTTCCTTCTCAATCGGCACACCGAGCACTTCAACCTCGTCCTGTCTGCCTACCTTTATTCCTAATTCAGTCACCACTTTACCATTGACTTTTACCTTCCCCTCAAGAATAAGCTCTTCTGCTTTTCTTCGGGAAGCAATCCCAGCTTGTGCGATTACCTTTTGCAATCTTTCCATTTCGTTTTCCACCTCAAGTTCATCTTACCGTTATGTAATAGGGAATACAAGTTCACAGCTTCCAACTGACGGCATTTCTACAATAAATTGTTAAAAATTTGTTCACTTTTTGCTCTACAAACCTTATAAAAAAAACGCTGATTGGCGAGCCGTTAGGCGAAGACAGAAGCGAGTCGCACTTACACTTTATTCCTAAAGTATGAAAAAATCCTAGTCTACACCTTTCCCTCATAACGACACTAATTTCATTATAATAAAAGTTTGTCAAAAAGGAAAACATTGTTCCTAAAGAAAACTCGCCGATTGGCGAGCCCTGCCCTTGGGCGAAGACAGAGGCGTAGCCCTATTTATACTGTATTCCTAAAATTCCCCACTACGTCCAATGAACTTTCAGCTAGGAATTTATACATTCTTACAGCACAAAGAAAAAACCGCTGATGATCAGCGGAACATGAGTGAAACAAATATAATGGAGCAAACAATCCCGATCAAATCAGCAAACAGGCCGACCTTCAGCGCGTCTCCCATCTTTCGGATGCCTACCGCCCCGAAATAAACAGTCAAAACATAAAAGGTCGTATCTGTACTTCCTTGCATAACAGCAGCCAAACGGCCAAGAAAGGAGTCAGGTCCATACGTTGCAATTAAATCCGTCGTAATACTAAGACCGGCAGATCCGGAAATCGGACGAATCAGAGCGAGTGGAACAATTTCTGCAGGCACCCCAATTTTGTCCAAAAAAGGCTTCATCACACCGACCAGCGCATCCAATGCTCCTGAGGCACGAAAAATGGAGATGGAGACAAGCATGCCGACCATAAAAGGCAAAATCGAGACAGCAATGCCGAGACCTTCTTTCCCCCCCTCGACAAATGTTTCGTACGTTGGAACCTTTTTGACAGTACCGTACAAAAGAATAAAGGCAATCATGCATGGTATAAGCCAAAGAGAAATGGTGTTCACGATACTCATCGTTTGTTCCCCTCCTTTTTTGTACGCCTTCTATAGAAATAACGGTCAATGCAAATCGCGCCAATCATGGATAATAGTTGAGCAATAAACGTAACTAGTACAATATCTGTTGGATTAGCTGAATTATACGTCATCCGAATGGAAATGACAGTTGTCGGGATAAGGGTAATCGCTGACGTATTCAGAGCAAGAAACGTAATCATCGAACGGCTTGCTGAGTCCTTGCCCCCATTTAATTCCTTCAAATGCTCCATCGCCTTAATCCCGAGCGGCGTTGCAGCATTGCCAAGCCCAAAGAAATTTGCCATCATATTTGATAGAATAAATCCCATTGCTGGATGATCCTTTGGCACTTCAGGAAACAGCTTTTTAATCAACGGCAAAAATATAGCCACCAGCTTTTTTAATAAACCAGCTTCCTCGGCAATCCGCATCAGCCCAAGCCAAAAAATCAGTACACTCAATAAACCAATACAAATCGTAACCGCCATCTTTGCGCCATCGAATACAGCTTTATTTACAGCTTCCATTGTGCCGTTTATCATCGCGTACAACACACCAATAATCGTCATCGCAACCCAGATAAGATTAACCATCGTATGTAACACCTAACATGGAAGAAAATACTTCCTGGAAATCTTCCCAAAATAAGCCTGTCACAGGCAACAGCCGCTTCTTGCTATAAAACACATTTCGCTCGCCAATCCGTTCCCCCTTTAATAGAAATATAGCTTTTCCAACTATACTGCCGTCTGTTTGTACTTGTGCTCGTGGTTCCAGCTCGATACTAACGGTTATGTCCTGTTTTTCCTCTGTTGTCAATGGATACGAAAAGCTGTTTTTTAAATATACATGCTGTTTATACGAATTCCCCTTTACTTCAGCAATACCGCCATCCTGCATAATTGTTGTCATGCTATACTTGTTAAAGCCTTCGTTAAATAAATACATATGATCATTCCAATCCCCCGACGCATTCAATGTAACAACAATTAAATCCAAACCGTCCTTTGAAGCTGTCGTCACGAGCGTTCTTCCTGCTTTTTTCGTGAATCCTGTTTTCCCTCCTGTTGCATACTTATACATAGAGGTAAGTAGCTTATGCTTGTTGTGCCAAGGATAATCCCACGCCTCAGATTGATACGTTTCCGTACCGAATATCTTTTGGAAGGTCTTATTTTGCATTGCATATCTTGTTAATAACGCCATATCATAGGCGGAGGAATAATGATTTCCATCTCCATCTAAACCGCTTGGATTAGAAAAATGAGTATTCTTCATCCCAATTTCCCGCGCCTTCTCATTCATTAAATAGACAAACCCATCTGTGCTTCCGCCAACATGCTCAGCGATTGCCTGTGCTGCATCATTACCAGATCGAAGCATAAGACCATATACTAAATCCTCAAGCTTCACCTTTTGCCCTGCTGTCAAATAAATGGAGGATCCCTCTGTTCGCACTGCTGTATTGCTAACGGAAACCGTCTCCTTCATTTTTCCAGACTCTATCGCCAAAAGAGCTGTCATAATTTTTGTAATACTGGCGATCTTCTCTGGTGCATTCGCCTGCTTGCTGTATAAAATACGCCCGGTCTGCTGTTCAATCAAAACAGCGTTACGCGCACTCACACCCTGAAAGCCGGCATATGTATGCTGAGAAAGAAGCAAGACACATAAAAAGGCAGCACAAAGAACGGAAAGAGTTGTCTTTACCCATACGTGCACCGTTTCCACATCCTTTCCTATTCCAGTTTTGTACAAGTGTATGCTTTGTCCTAGGAATTATGATTGAAAAGCGGCAAGAACGGAAAAACAGAGCACATCTGAAAATGATGCAGGAATAGCTGCATGATCTGCCTAGCTCCTGCCAAAGAACATGCCAAATACCTGAGCAGAACGTAAGCGCTAGGCGGCTTTCTCTGAAAGGCTATACTTTTGTATCTTGTAAAGAAAACTCGCCGACTGGCGAGCCCTGCCTTTGGGCAAAGACAGAGGCGTAGCCCTACTTATACTTTATTCCTAAAATTTCTCACTACGTCGAATTGGCTTCTAGCTAGAAATTTATACTTTCTTAAAGTGTAAAAAAGCCTCGCCCGACTATGGGCGAAGCTTTTAAAATGGCTGCCATTGCAGCTTCCGTGCTTTTTGAAATCGTTCCTCTACATTGTTCCAATCAACAACGTTCCACCAGTTCCGAATATATTCCTCTTTTCTATTTTGGTACTGCAAGTAATATGCATGCTCCCAAACGTCCAAAACAAGGAGTGGAACCGTATCCCATTGCGTAAATAACTGATGCAGTGTGCTTTGCAAAATTTCCAGACGCCCTGAACGCGGGCCCCAAACGAGAATAGCCCAGCCTGATCCCTCCACTTTATTAGCTGCTTCTGTAAAGTGCGCTTGAAACCGATCGAAGCTGCCGAAATCCTGTTCAAGCTGCGGAAGCAGGGTTCCCTTCGGGGCTCCGCCGCCTCCTTTCTTCATATTGCTCCAAAAAATAGTATGCAAATAATGGCCTGATCCATGGAATGCCGCTTCACGTTCCCAATGCTTTAGTAAATCATAATCTCCCGTATTACGAGCCTTTTGCATCATTTTCTCCGCTTTATTCAAACCATCCACGTAGCTGCGATGATGCTTATCATGATGCAGCATCATAATTTCTTTTGCAATATAGGGCTCCAATGCGTTGTATGGGTAAGAAAGCGGAGGAAGGACGTGTCCTCCGATTGGGACAGGCTCCCTTTCATAGCCCCGTTCATACGCGGCATATTCCTCGTAATGCCCAGTTGTTAGCACCTCTTGCAAATGATGCTGAATATGTTCTACATCATCGCTAATTTGATAAACTAACTCTACATTATAGTCGGCATTTTGTCCTTTGAGCTGCTCGAGCAGCATTTGAATTCGATACTCTAATATATGAACGTCATAGATTTCCATCGCCCGGCTATCCAATACGTGAAGTACACTTTCACACCAATGTTCCACCTCGTGAAAATAATGGTCGAACAGTTCCCGCTGCATCATGGAGACACCCCCGCTTCATCGCTATACCTTCTAAATGTATTCCAATTAACGGTTTACTATGACGCCAACAAAAAGAAGGATAAAGAAAACTCGCCGACTGGCGAGCCGTTAGGCGAATACAGAGGCGTAGTTGCACTTATACTGTATTCCTAAAATTTCCGCCTACGTCGAATTCACTTCCGGCTGAAAATTTATTCTTTCTTACAGTGCAATGAAAAAAAAAAGCAGCGTATTCGGC
>NZ_JASATP010000094.1:0-8701 GCF_038440375.1 Bacillus sp. OTU530 | reverse complement strand
TTGGCGTTTAGAAATTCCTATCTAGCAAAATCCCCACTTGTTCTGCAAGGACATTCGAGGATTCTGATAATCCATTAGTGATCCAAGCTATTACTGTCTCTACGATGGCAGCACCAAAAAATTTAAGAACTATATCCTTACTTAATCCTTGATTTTTTCCATTGGTTACATCTATTTCCCCCTCTAACTCCTCGATTATAAAACTCAGGAAATGACTACGAAAAGCCGGGGCTCCTTTACTCGTTAACATGGTTGAAAAGAATTGATAATTACGTTCAAAATATTCAAACCAAATCAAATTTCCCTAAACAAAACTTAATTCAGCTGCCGATTCGCACAATTTCCTTAGTTCGTTAATATGTTCTTCAATCAGCTTTTCCAGTAGATCAAATTTATCCATATAATGATCATAAATGGTTCTTCGACCGACATTTGCTCGGTCGGATATATCTTGTATGGTAATCTGATCAAAGTTTTTTTCAGACATCAGTTCAATAAAAGCATTTTTTATTGCTTCTTGAGATTTTTGTACTCTTCTATCCACCCTAGTCATTTAATAACCACCAAACTTTCTTCAAAAATTACCGCACGATTTTAATTAACTTGTGCAATAACGCACAAATCATGGCATTTTGATTATTGCAGACATCCTTTTTCCATTTTATATTATACACAGATGTGCGATAACGTATCGATATGCAATTTAACAAATCAAATTTTATTAACTTTGGGATAATAAATGAATTAATAGTGGAGGTGTAATTATGGACCGTGTTAAACAGAGCAAGGAAAAGTTCAAACAGCTATTTGGTGAGGGAGTAACTGCCGCACAAGTTACCGATCCTGATTTTCAGGACATCCTGAGCCACTTCATTTTTGGGGAAGTCTTCTATCAAGGTAATCTTGATGACAAACAGCGTGAGTTGATCACCCTGGTGGTTCTTGCGACCAACCAGACGTTGCCTCAACTAAAGGCACATGTTAGTGCCGCGCTAAACGTTGGGCTAACACCTGTAGAAATTAAAGAGGCTGTTTACCAGTGTGCGCCATACATTGGATTCCCAAAAACGTTAAATGCGATCAATGAAATCAATGAGGTTTTCAAGGCTAAGAATATCGCTTTACCAATTGAAAGTCAAAAGACTGTAGATGAAGATAGTCGTTTTGAGAAAGGGCTTGCTGTTCAAACAGAGATTTTTGGAGATGTGATTAAAAGAATGCAAGAGTCAGCTCCGGCAAATCAAAAGCATATACAAGAATATCTTTCCGCTTTTTGTTTTGGAGATTTTTACACTCGTGGTGGACTTGATTTAAAAACGCGAGAGTTGCTTACTCTGTGTATCGTTAGCGCCTTAGGCGGTGCTGAAGGTCAAGTGAAGGCACATGTGCGAGGAAACAAAAATGTGGGCAACGACAAAGAAACATTGATTGCCACTATTACTCACTGCCTTCCTTATATGGGCTTTCCAAGAACACTGAACGCATTAGCTTGCGTTAATGAAATGATTCCTGAAAATTAAGAAAAGAGAATAGGGGATCCCACATATTCTTGTAAAACTTTTACCGGGCAGGACTGAAGAACAAAAGAAAGAACTTACTGATAAGATTGTTCAAGCTGTTAAGGATACAGTAAACGCTGGAGAGTCAAGCATCTCTGTTTCATTTGAAGAAACTCCTAATGAGACATGGGAATACCAAGTATATAAGAGAAGGTACTACAAAGAATATAACAATGCAAAGGAGACAAAAACATGTTTAACGAAACTTACAAATTATCAAATGATGTAGAAATCCCAATATTAGGTCTTGGTACCTGGCTGCTTGACGATGCACAGGCAGCACAGGCAGTACGTGATGCGGTATCTATCGGATATCGCCATATTGATACTGCTCAGGCTTATATGAATGAAGCTGGTGTAGGCGAAGGAATCCGTTCCTGCGGTGTCGCAAGAGAAGAACTTTTCATTACGACAAAGGTTGCTGCAGAAGCAAAAACCTATGATGCAGTTACGCAGTCCATTGACGAGTCTTTAGCAAAGATGGGACTGGATTACATTGACCTTCTGATTATCCACAGCCCACAGCCTTGGAAGGAGTTCCGTGAAGGGAACCGTTACTTCGAGGAAAACAAAGAAGTATGGAAAGCAATGGAGGATGCTTATAAGACAGGCAAGGTAAAAGCAATCGGTCTTTCTAACTTCCTTCAGGATGATATAGAGAATATTCTTGCAAGCTATGAAATCAAACCTATGGTAAATCAGATATTGGCACATGTGAGCAATACTCCTTTGGAACTAATTGAATTCTGCCAGAAGAATGGCATCCTAATAGAGGCATATTCACCAATTGCACACGGTGCGGTTCTCGATAATGCAGAGATTAAGGTAATAGCTGATAAGTATGGAGTATCTGTTGCTCAGCTTTGCCTACGTTATGATATCCAGCTTGGTCTTGTAGTAATTCCTAAGACGGCAAATCCAGATCACATGAGAATCAATGCAGAGCTTGATTTTGTTATCAGCGATGCAGATATGGAGACTTTGAAGAATGTAGAGCACATCCAGAATTATGGTGAGCATAGCTTCTTCCCGGTATTTGGCGGAAAATTAAAGTAAACAGGTAATGAATGGGGACTTGTTATAGCAATTGATCAGCCAGAGGATACAAATATTAATGATATTTATTGGAGGAACCAAAATGGCGAAACATGAAGAAGTTAAAAATGGCGTTATTTTCCCAGTAGGCGAAAAAAATCCATTTTCACAATTTTTTGTGGGACAAAGTTATCTTAAAGGACTAGTTTCTGATCCTAACGTGAGTGTTGGTGTCGGGAATGTGACTTTTGAACCGGGATGCCGGAATAACTGGCATATCCATCGTGATGGATTTCAAATTTTATTAGTAACCGGTGGAGAAGGTTGGTACCAAGAAGAAGGAAAACCTGCTCAATTCTTAAAAGCCGGTGATGTTATTGTCACTCATGATGGTGTAAAACACTGGCATGGCGCTACAAAAGACAGCTGGTTTGAACATATCGCAATCACTGCCGGTACTCCTGAATGGTTGGAACCAGTATCAGATGAGGAATATAACAAAGTAAAATAATTATAAAGATTTAAAATAAAAGTAGCCGATTCTTTTAATTAGGAGATCGGCTTTTTTATAGCTTTGTGAAGTAATGTACTTAAACTATCCTGCCCGTTAGCTTAAGTACATTTCTTCACAATCTCTTCTAAACTTTACCAACATTCTTTATGTGACTTTCTTTTTTATTTGACGTAATTTCTTTAAAATTAAATGTCGTTGTCTAATAAATTAGAAATAGGGTGTTTTTGCCCATCCCCTCGAAAAGGTGGATTAAGGGATTTTCCGAAAAACAAATCCCCGTTAAATAGAGAATGGACGCTTCCTTATTCAAGAAAAGACCCCTTCATTGCAGAAGATAGTAAGTTGTTCTTCTTCATAATCAAGTAAATAATCAAAAGTTCCAATCAAAACAGCAGTTTTTTGTATTAATACGAATCCTAATCAAAAGATGTTTTTGGCTCGGAGAATCAACAATAGCTAAAAGGAATTCTGTTAAAAATTTTTATGAAAAAGGGTTGTTTTTTTTTTAGTAATACTTTATTATCTATCTTATAAACGCGTTTAAAGCGGTTTCATGAAACGATTTCATTTAATTAAAAAATTAATACTACGCACATTCAACAAGGCGTGTTACTGTTCGGCAGGCAAGACCTAGATTGGATGGGAGATAATATTCTATTTCCCGTCCAATCCAGGTCTTTTTTTGTTGGCTTCATGTCCTCTGTTGATAAAAAAGAAAGCGGGGATAGCAATGAATTACAAAGAATTGGCAAAATCAATCCTCCAATATGTTGGGGGAAGCGGCAATGTTCAAAATGCAGTTCACTGTGTGACACGGTTACGCTTAACTTTAAAGAACCCATCTTTAGCAGATACGGAGAAGATTAGCAATCTTGAGGGAGTTATTAAAGTAGCTAACACAGCGGGGCAGTACCAAGTAATTATTGGGAATGAAGTTGGTCATGTTTACAAGGAATTCATTAAACTAACGGACATTAATGCAGGTTCAAACTCTGCCATTGATGTAGTAACAGATAAAAGTTTAAAGGGATACCTTAACAGTTTTTCAAATTTAATAGTTGGAATTTTTGCTCCAATTATTCCGGCTATTGCAGCTTCCGGGATGTTGAAAGCGCTTCTTGTTCTCTTACCAATGTTCAACCTCATGGCAGAGGACAGTCAGACTTATCAATTACTTAAGGTAATCTCTGATGCTGCTTACTTCTTTCTACCTATTTTATTGGCTTATACAAGTTCACAAAAGTTCGGGACCAATCCGATGGTGTCGATGGCAATAGCAGGCGTGCTTCTGCATCCTAATTTAACAGCGATGTTTAGTAGTGGTAAAGCCATTTCATTTGCTGGGATCCCGGTTAAGATTGTTTCTTACGGGTCTTCGGTTATTCCTATTATTCTAATCATCTGGTTTATGTCTTATATTGAAAAGTTTGCTGATAGAGTATCACCGGGTCCAGTGAAAGTATTTTTGAAGCCATTAATTGTTATCCTAATTGTAGCTCCAATCGGTTTAACGGTATTAGGTCCGCTTGGAATGTACCTAGGTTCAGGCTTAGCGAAGGGCGTATTATGGATTAACGATACGGCTGGCTGGGCAGCTGTTGCAATCTTGGCAGTGATTATGCCACTTATCGTTATGTTTGGTATGCATAAGGTCTTTTATCCTGTTGTTATCGCAGCTTTAAGTAATCCTGGATACGAAAGCCTTGTACTTGCAGCAATGTTAGCATCCAACTATGCACAAGGTGCAGGTTCATTAGCGGTTTACTTTAAGACAAAGGATCCTAAATTGAAACAGGTTGCGCTCTCTGGCGGTATTTCTGGTTTGTTTGGTATTACTGAGCCTGCATTATATGGGGTACATTTGAAACTGAAAAAATCTTTAGTTGCATGTATGATTGGTGCCGGTATCTCTGGAATATTTGTTGGTATTATGAAGGTAAAAGCTTTTGCAATGGTAGGTCCAGGGATTGCGTCTATGCCAATTTTCGTTGAAAAAGGTTCATCGAATTTTATGTTAGCTATTATCGGAGCCGTTATTTCTATGGTGGTTACGTTTATCGCGGTTTACGTTATTGGCTTTAAAGATGAAAAGGTCACAGAAGAAAAAGAAAATACTGCTAAAGCTTCTGTTGAAAAAGAAATTAAAGCAGAACGAAAGGTAATTTATTCGCCAATTAAAGGAGAACGTATTCCGTTAAAAGAGGTAAAAGATAAAGTGTTTTCAGAGGAGATAATGGGTAAAGGGATAGCGATTAAGCCTGCTGAGGGTAAAGTTGTGGCTCCGTTTGATGGAACAGTTGAAATGATTTTTCATACCAATCATGCGATTGGTCTAAAATCAAATCTAGGCGTAGAAGTGCTGATCCATATTGGAATTGATACAGTTAATTTAAATGGACAATATTTTACTTCTCATGTCCAAAAAGGTGAGGAAGTAAAACAAGGGCAGCTCTTGATTGAGTTTGATATAAAGAACATTCAAAAGGCTGGTTACGATACAACAACGCCGGTGGTCATCACAAATTCAAGTGATTATTTGGAGATTCTCCCACAGAACGAAAAGACACAGAATGTATCGAATCAGTCGCTGCCACTTCTAATGGTTTTATAAATAGGGTTTTGATGTAGCTAGGAAAGGTGAGACTGTGATGAAAATAGTAAAAGTGCTAAATACCAGTGTTGTTCTTGCGAAACGAGATGATCAAAAAGAAGTCATCGTGATGGGAAAAGCGATTGGTTTTAAAAATAAACCAGGAGATACAATCAACGAGGAAGATATAGAGAGAATTTATGTCCCTGAGAATAAAAGTACGTCCAATGATTTGACCAATCTAATGAAAGAAACCCCAAAAGAATATTTAATACTTACAGATGAAATTGTCTCTTACGCAAAGGATCGTTTAGCCAAGCCCTTAAATGAACACCTATATATCGCTTTAACAGATCACCTTTACATGGCTACAAAACGTTTTAAAGAGAATTTAACGCTTCAAAATCGACTGCTGTGGGAAGTGAAAAAATTTTATCCGGAAGAATTTAGTATAGGTTTACATGCACTAGATGTAATAGAGAATCAGTTAGGGATTAGGTTTCCGGAAGAAGAAGCGGCCAATATTGCTTTCCACTTAGTGAATGCCCAGCAGACTGATGATAATATGAATCAAATTTTGCTCATGACCAATACAGTCAGGGACATTCAAAATATTATCAAGTTTCACTATAAGATTGACATTCCTACGGATACCATTAATTACTCAAGGTTCCTAACGCATCTCCAATTCTTTGTCCAACGGCTGATTGAAAATAAAATGCTGAGAACCGACGATCATGATTTGTTTGATCAAATTAAACAGAAGTATCCAGAGGAAGGTAAATGTGTAGAAAAAATTGTGAGGTACATCAAAACGAATTTTGATTACACCATTTCGAATGAAGAAAAGATGTATTTAATCATTCATCTTAACAGAGTTATCTCAAGAAACTACGAGTAATAATCAGGAGGTATAAATATGTTGAACAGTATTAGGAAATTCCCAGAAGGTTTTTTATGGGGTGGAGCCGTTGCGGCAAACCAAGTAGAAGGGGCCTGGAACGTTGATGGCAAAGGTTTATCGACGGCTGATGTCGCAATCTTTAAAAAAGGAGTCAGCAAATCCGACTATAAAAAACATAATAAAGTGGATGAAGAACAAATCCAAAATGCGATGAGTGCTAAAAGTACTGAGGACTATCCAAAGCGTCGGGGGATTGACTTTTATCATCGATATCCAGAAGACATGGCGCTTTTTAAAGAGATGGGATTGAAAACATTACGCGTCTCCATTGCCTGGACTCGTATCTTTCCAAACGGGGACGAGGAACAACCCAACGAAGCGGGCTTAGCCTTTTACGATCGGTTATTTGACGAAATGCACAAAAATGGAATAGAACCGTTAGTTACCTTATCTCATTATGAAATGCCACTATATTTAGTGAATCAATATGGTGGCTGGTCGAATCGGATTGTAGTTGATTTCTTTGTGAAATTTAGTCAAGTTGTTTTTACTAGGTATAAAGACAAGGTCAAGTATTGGCTCACTTTCAATGAGATTGATAGTATTGTCCGCCATCCATTTACAAGCGGAGGTATTGTACCCGAACGTTTTGAAAATATAGAACAAACGGTGTATCAAGCATTGCATCATCAATTCATTGCTAGTGCATTAGCCGTTAAATATTGTCATGAAATTATCCCAGGCTCACAAATAGGTTGTATGCTGACAAAATTAACGACATATCCCTATTCCTGTAATCCTAAAGATGTCCTCAAGGCTTCTAAGAACAATCAGTACAATCATTTCTTTACCGATGTTCAAGTGCGTGGGGAATATCCACGATTTATCAATCGTTTGTTCAAAGAGAAGGGAATTAAGATTGATAAACAAGAGGGAGATGACGAGTTACTAAAAGTGCATACCGTTGATTTCATTTCCTTTAGCTACTATATGTCATTGGTCGCTAGTGAAAATAGTGAAGGGATGGAAAAAGTTAGTGGGAATACAATCGGAGGTGTGAAAAATCCTTATTTAGAAGTAAGTGAATGGGGGTGGCAAATTGACCCAATTGGCTTGCGCATTTCTTTAAATGATCTATATGATCGATATCAAGTTCCGCTATTTGTTGTTGAGAATGGGCTTGGGGCTTATGATAAGATTGAGGAAAATGGCAGCATTCAAGATGATTATCGCATTAGTTACCATGAGAAGCATCTGGAACAAATGCTAGAAGCTATCGAAGATGGAGTCGAGTTAATGGGTTACACCAGTTGGGGAATTATTGACTTAATTAGTTACTCATCTTCAGAAATGGAAAAGCGATACGGTTTTATCTACGTGGATCAAGATAATGATGGAAATGGCACGTTAGAAAGAAAGCCAAAGAAAAGTTTTTATTGGTATAAAGAAGTGATAAAAAATAATGGGATCTTGGCTCGAGTAAAAGAAGAAGTGATACGTTGATATAAAAAGAAGTGGAGACAATTCCACTTCTTTTTTAATTAGTAAGTATAGTTTCCACAGGGAAAAGCGGCCACGTATTGTAAGGATGCTCTTACTTTTGTTACTATATCCTCTGTTATAGAAAGTGAACTTCTCTTTTCAACGATTCTCATTTTATAAGAAAATGAATGTAAGAAATGATAAATTTTCGTACATTCACATTTTTTTATAAGGACCTGTTAAAACTCATTGTTGTTTTTACTTGCTGAACTCACCCGTTTAGTTAAGTGCAACCCTTCACAATCTCATCTATATTCAAAATAAATATCCAATTTTCTTTAAAGATCTTGTTCAATTATTTGGCCCGTTTGCGGAACAACTTTATTGTTATTCAACACTCAATTCTTTGGGATCTTTTTTTGTTTATAAAAGTATACCTTTAGGAATGATCGAACATTCTATGAAACTATGCACCTCAAACAGTACCTAAAGGTAGAAAATGTATTTTAGAGATGTCTCAAAAAGTACATATACCTTTGGGTACTGTTTTCAGCGTTAATTTATGACACCATTTGAACCGTTGATATTGTTAGGGTATTAATGTGGTGTCATTACTA
>NZ_JASATP010000093.1:0-9272 GCF_038440375.1 Bacillus sp. OTU530 | reverse complement strand
CTTCTCAATGTAGTCCCGGACAAAACGCAGTTCACCGACTTCGACTTCAATGCCCACTTCCTCGATGCATTCTCGTTTTAAATTTTCATGCAGGTTCTCTCCATGTTCCTGTCCTCCCCGGAAGAAGATAAAATGCTCCGTCTTTTCCTTGTAAATATGTAATAATACAAATATTTTGAAATATTTTATTTTTCTACACATTATTTTCCTACGCCATAAAGCGCTGACCAAAGTAATATAAAATTATGTTATTTGGATATGAATACTCTATACATTTTTAGTTTACATAATCCTTAATTATCGGAAGTCAATAAATCTATCGAACTCCATATTTATCGAATGTAAACTTTTATATTAAAGTTTACATTCATATCCTTGTTTTTATTGGGATATCTCCGATTATAGTAAAAATCAGCAAGTGTGAAACAAAACTATACATTCATTTCATTGATTTTATTAGGTTTCAGTAAGGGGATTATAGACAGATAATACGCTAAAGAAAAAACAGAAAGCAGCCTTTTTAGACTGCTTCAAGCGGGCGTTTTAATTTACATGCAAGGTAAAATTTCCCGCTTGTTCATAAGTTTAGGAATTAATATAATATAATTTGTTTCCAAAAAATTAGAAAAATACATATTTGATAAAGGCAAACTTATCGAAAGATAGGGACGCAAAGCTCCAGATCTAAGGCGGTAACAATATCGTTATGATGGCTGAGTCGCCGCTGGTCAGGGGAGTTAAAGAGATGCAAGAGAAAATTGAAAAGAAAAGACAACAATTGTTTTATTTAACCAAATTATATGGGCTAACCCACCCTCAGACTATTCAATGCAGTCAACAATTAGATATATTGATCAATATATCTATGAAAAAACAGGGGGCAAAAATAAAATTACGTACAACTATGTAAAAGGATACCTCTTCAGTACAGATGTATCCTTTTTGTATGTCCTACGCATGTCTAGTTAACATAAAATCCGAAAGCGGCAGTAAACATATTTGATTTAATTTATGATTTTCCTATCATCCGCATTAGGGGGTTGCTCCATCCAATTTCTTTTAATGATTAATTTACCGAAACTACTGTAAACCAGTAAATCATCTAAAATTGCTTTTTCACAGTTGAGTGCAATATCTGCTCTCATGCTATAAATCGCAGCAGTACCGTAATAAGATATTGCTGCAGCAAATAAAAAGCCTGAATGAAACAACATAAGTTTATCAGAAAAAGGTGCAACCTTTGAATTGGTTATTTCTGAGTCAAATGTACGAGGTAAATGAAGGTCTTCTTTAAGTAATAATGTTGTAAATGTCCCAATGTGTTTATTCGCTACATGAATACCTTTTTCTAAAAACTTATTTACTCCTTTATCTTTACATACTTGTTTAAAGGCAATAAGACATCCTTTTGTGATCAAACTTTTTTGTAAATTAAAATATATATTACCACATTCAATAGCATTTAGGGTTCTATGGTTGCCAAACACATCAGTTACATAATCAAGAGTGTTGATGAAATGAATTTTATCTGGTGTTGAATAGTATGGTGGTTTATCCAAAAGTTTTTTTGCAATGAGGACTTCAATTGATTGGTTATATAAGTTCATAGTGTCAATATTACATTGATAATAAAAATCTCTAATGTCTTGACGAATAGAAACAGTAAATGCCAAGTTGTAAGCTTGCTCTCCGTGCGTAGTCATAGTGTGAATATAATTTAAGCAAAAGAGATCAGTAAATAAAGGGGGAGCATCCAAATTAACATCTTCTTCAGTAAACCCTTTAGGGACTGGAAAATTTTCTTGAAGAAACAAATCCCTTAGTTTGTTTATATGCTTTTGAGCAAGTTCATGAGCAGTTTGAAAAACTTTATTTATCTCAGGGTCTTGAATGATTTTTAACATGTACTTGATTACACAATTCCCCATTGTCTCACGTATATAATGGGTCCATAAATTTGCTATTTCTGGCGAGGTTAATCTATCGTTGTTTTGATTCATTTTTTCACCTTATAATTATAATGTTGTAATTTATGTTTATTTTCATCTTTTTTCCAAAATATTATGTATGAACACGATTAAGATAAAAAGGACAAATTTATCGGAATTCATTGTCCCTAGAATCCTATAAAAAATACCCTTCAGGACAACTTCATCCAAAAATCCTCACGGTCATTTTTATTCAATAGACACGCGAGGACTTCTATTAAGGCAACCCTTCATTCTGGAAATAACTAGCTTGAAGTAAGCTCATCTCGATTCACAGCTTGTGGTGGTTGTTCCATCCAGCCATAGTCAATCATTATATTAGCTGCATCTTCAACATAAAACCCGATATCTGCCAAGAATTTTGTGTACATTGCACCTATATCGCGTCTTCCATTCAGGGATGCACCATTCCCATATGTTCTAATTTTCATGGAAAACATATCAATTTTGTGAGCTAGCATCAATTTGTCTGAAAAAGGTGAAATTGTAGACGCACTAACTAAGTGTTCCAATGATGAAGGGGACGGTAAATTCTCGTTGTACAATTTCTCAGAACAGGTTTCTAATTGCTTGTCGGTAAGCTCCTTCCCTCGGACAAAAAACTGCCGAACTTGGTCGTCTTGGGCTACTTGACTAAAAGCAAGTAACAGTGCTTTGCTTGTTACGTTATTCTCCATATTCTCATAAAGATGTGTAATCTCTAAAGCATGCAAGGGTCTAGTGTTTCCGAAAAAACCCTTTAAATAACTTTGTTTTTTTACAAAATCGACTTGGCTAGGTATAGGAATGATTGGTGGTTTTGTTAAAAACCCTTTTGCCATTAGTACTTGATCGACCTCGTTAATAAGCTGTACTGTCGCTTCAAGAGTATGAGTAAAGAAACCCCTTATATCTTTTCTTGTCATTAAAGGTACTGCAATCGAATAAATACTCATTCCTGCTTTGCTTAAATATCTCAGATAGTGAAGATAAAATTGATCGGAAAATAACCTAGGAGCATCTACATTTACGTCTTCCTTTGTAAATCCAATCGGTACAGGAAAGTGTTCCGCAATAAAAATTTCTTTAATATTTTTTAGAATTGATTGGTTTAAATATAAAGCATGATCTAACACTTTTTTTATATCTGGATCTTCAACATGTTGAAAATAATGGCTTAGTACACACTGAGACATCGTATTGCCCATATACGTTGCCCAAAGTTTCCCCATTTCAGTAGCTGTTAGCTGCATATGACCGTAGCTCTTTTCCAATATGTAAACAACCTCCTATTTCATTCATCAAGGAATAATGTGCCCAGACTAAACAGGAAATATGAACCATTGAACCTAGCATATCCATAAAAAAGAAAACAGCCTTGGGCTAGGCTGTCCTTGAGATAACTAGTGGGTTCATCAGAAATACTTAATAGGAGGTTTCCCACGTGTTTACTATTTCTTATTCCTAGGATTTTATGTATGGTTTTCTGCTAAACATGTAGCTACCATTCTCTAGGAACAAGATTCGAGATACCAGGTTAGCATAGTATTTCGCTTACCTTTTTTAATGAATTTACCTTTCTAAAGAGTGTTAATCTTCTTCATAAAGTCCATTAAAAAATTCATATCTATTGCTAAATAAGTGAATAATATTTAAGAGGTGATAATATGGATCAGAATAAATTAAAACTCACATCTTCCGAAATAGGGTCACTGTGGGCAGAATATGTAAACGGAACAATGACAGATACAGTAAATAGATACATGGTCTCTATTATTGAGGATGAGGCAATAAAAGCCATTTTTGAAGATGCTATCAAGACGTTCGAAAAACAAAAGAAACAACTTGCAACCTTTATAGAAAATGAGGGATTTCCAGTTCCAATTGGATTTACTGAATCTGACCTCAATAAAGGTGCAGAGAGACTGTTTACTGACATATTTTGTTTAAATTATTTACATATCATGACTTTGCATGGTTTGTTAGGACACTCAACTTCATTAGGCATTTCTGTCAGAAAGGACTTAAGGTATTTTTACGATTCGTGTGATAACGATGGGAAAAGGATGTATCATCAAACTATTGAGTTATTGCTTGAGAAAGGGAATTTTCAGAGAGACCCTTTATTTTACCCTGACAAGAACCCTAAATTTGTTTCTAGCCAAGATTTCACAGATGGAATTTTCGGAAAAGAAAGACGTTTAGCGGCAACAGAAATCATTAGCATTTCGTTCAACCTTAAAAAAAGTATTATGGCTAAAACCCTTTCTATCGCATTCAGTCAAGTCGCTCAAACAAAAGAAGTAAGAAAATTTTTAGAGAATTCTGAGAAAACGGCTAACGACCAAATACAAGCCTTTTCAAAAATCATGCAAACGGATAATTTACCAGCTCCTAAGTCGTGGGAAACAGAAGTGACAACTTCAACGGACTCCCCTTTTTCCGATAAGTTAATGTTGTATCATGTTGGTTTCTTGTTCCAAGCTGCACAGGCATATCACGGGGCAGGTCTAGCAGCAGCTATGCGAACAGACCTTGTAACCACTTACGAAAGCATCATTCTAAAAAATCTTATGGTTACTAAAAAATGGTTTAATCTTATGGTACAAAATAAATGGTTAGAACAGCCACCACTTGCTCCTAATAGAAACGAAATTGCAAAAGAAAAATAATAAAAACAGTATTACTAGGTATGTCTAAGTGAATAAGAATATATTCGAAAAACTAATGTGGAGCATTGCACTTCCTGGGTTTGGACAATATTTAAACGGAAAGTATTTTAAAGGGACAGTTTTATTGATACTTGAATTTCTGATTAATGTACAAGCCGATTTCAATCAGGTCATACTTCTAAGTTTTCATGGAGAAATTGGAGATGCCATAAAACATGCGGATTATCAGTGGTTGATGTTTTATCCTTGTTTGTACTTTTTTTCTATGTGGGATGCGGTGAAAGATGCAGGCGGAGGGAAAGCCTCTTATTCTTTTCTTCCGTATGTGTTCGCTGCGTTTTTTGTAACTGTTGGATTGATTTTTTCCTCAAACGTAACGATATTTGGAGTGTTATTGGGTCCTGTTTGGCTCCCAATGTTGTTTGTTTTTCCTGGAGTAATAATCGGAGTTATTATTAGAGGAATCATAAATAACATTTCTTAAAAAACCATCCTCTACTTAATTAATTAAAATTGGATGGTTTTTTTATGTTGAATAAGTTTGAAGGTTTATTTAACTCAATTGCCCCATTAGCAGCAAACCAGTTCTTACATGGAAGTTGAACAGGGGACAATGTATATCCCATTCACGTTAGGTTAACATAATCCCACATTATCGGAAGTAAAATGGCGAGGGATTCCCTCGGGCATCCGCGCCATTACTAGGTTTCTCGCAATCTCTCAATGTATCAAGTATGCAGGATTTTATGCAATGCCCGAACGGCGCGGCTCTTGACCTCCCGATCTGTTGACAAGTCTCCCTATTTTTTGCATAAAATCCTGCATATTTTTAGGACATATTTTAGTTATTTCAAAGATATACTAACAAAGAAATGGACAAGGATTCCTCTACTTGCAAGTTTGTCCATTTTGCCCTCCTGTTTTGCAGAACACCCCTCATTTTCAACGGCCTAGAGGGGTGTTTTTGTTCATCTTAATACATAGGTATTACCCACTAATACATTTTTTGAAAGTTAAAACCTAGATTTTCTTACAACTATTTGAAATTCAATTGAGTTTTATTTGGAAACTCTATATCATATTCTACAGCTACCTCTGATTCGAGCAATTCTCTTTTATCCATCATCTTTAGTTTCTCTGCTCCTTTTACTTCTTTTCTTGCCGTAGCCAATTTTTGGTCCCGGCGCAAATGCTTGGGGAGGATATAAAGAAGCGAAAAGTTTCTTAAGTATTTGCACCAGAAACGTTTATGTTTCATTGGAATCCCTCTTCGATTCGTTATCCTTTATTTGGCCTTCTCTCGGTGACGGTCCTAGATTCTGAGTACTACCTGTCCTCTTTATTTTCGTTTGGTTAATTAATCGAGGACGTGTTGACAAAAACGGCTTCGGGAAACGCATGAAGGTATCTTTCCAATCAGAAATAATGAGTGGAGCAAAGGGAGTCAAATAAGGAATACCAAACGAACGAATGCTGCAAGTGTGTGCGACTAAAACAATGAGTCCGAGTCCAATTCCGTAAAGTCCGAAAGAAGCTGCCAACATCATCATGGCAAATCGAAGTAAACGTGTCGCATCCGTCATTGCAACATGGGGTATGGTAAAACTGGCAATCGCCGTCCCTGCCACCACAATCACCATCGCACTGGAAACAATCCCTGCCTGAACAGCTGCTTGTCCTAATACAAGTGCGCCAACAATTGAAACGGCCTGCCCAATCGGACGCGGCATCCGAACGCCTGCTTCCCGCAAAAACTCAAATGTAAATTCCATTAGCAAAGCCTCTATAAATACCGGAAATGGAATCCCGTGCCGCTGTGCTGACAGACTAACCAATAAAGATGTCGGAATCAATTCCGGGTGAAACGAAATAAACGCAATAAAAAGGGATGGTCCAAGAAGGGTGATTAAGAATGCAATCACTCTTAAGGATCTCAAAAAACTGGCAATATTCCAGCGCAACTCATAATCTTCGGCCGTTTGAAAAAATTCAATCCATGTTGCTGGCAAAATTAAAGGATCCGGTGTCCCATTAACAAAAATAGCGATGCGTCCTTCCATTAACTCTCCTGCCACCACATCTGGACGTTCTGTTGTAAATACGGTGGGCCAAGGCGTCCATAGGCTATCGTTAATCCATTCTTCAATTGTATTAGAACCCGTAACCTCATCTACATCGATTTTATCCAGCCGCTCTTTGACTTCGGTAAGAAGATTGTCATTGACAATCCCTTTTACGTACATAATGGCCACATCTGTTTGTGTGATCTTCCCCAACATCATCATTTCAACCCATAGATTAGGGCTTTTAATTCTGCGGCGAACCATGGCTGTATTGGTAATAAGTGCCTCGACAAAGCTCTCTTTAGGACCACGGACAGCAGGTTCTATCGTAGGTTCTGTAACCGCCCTTAACTCTCCGCCTTGTGCAGAACAGGAAATTACTTGATCCCAGCCGTCAATCAGAAGAATGGTTTGCCCCGATACGAGGGAAAGCAGCATCTCGTTCCAGTCCGTTATGTCCTCAGCTGTTCCAGTTGTTAAGATATTTTCTTTGATATATGTAAACAATTGATAGGGTGGGGGAGACTCTCCGTTTTCGATCCCGTTCACGTCACTCATCAGTCTTTCAATGATAGAACTGCTTATAATCATTTTATCTATTAACCCGTTTATATAAATTATTGCAACCTGATGCTGTAAAAGTTCTCCCATTTTAAATTCGCGAATGATCACGTCACTGCTGTTTCCTAAAGCTTCTTTTATATTTTTGAGGTTTTTGTGTAAAGATTGACTGAGTTCCTGTTTATTTGATGGCAGTTCTGTTTTCTCATAATAAGGTATTTGCTCTCTTTTTTTTTGCTTTTTTATTAACCGATTCCAGATACTATTCATGTTCCCTTAACACTCCAAATGTAAAATATCATCGAATGAAGTGTTCGATGTTTTCTCTATTACCATGCACACTTTCCAGTTTTTAATACGTTTTAGAAATTCCCCTACAATTGAAACGATTTTCCATACAGACTCTCATTCCTATCCATCCTTTACCATATCATCTGCCCTTAATTGTAATATAACTTCAAACACACAGGATTATCTGAACATAGAATAATTGATGAGTTTTTGAACACAAATTAATCTAAAAACCTTTAAACTACTTGTTATATTTCTGTGTTCAGAAAATAGTGACTTTCTGAACAATATTTAAAGAAACAAAATGAAATTATGAGATCTCTTGTATAGAAAGCCCCTCTTCATAGTCCTTAACAACTACAGAAACAAATTCATTAAATATATCTTTTCGTGGCTTCATTACCTCTGTTTTATGCAATATTCTTTCAATACTTCTTCTGGTTAAATCATATTTTATACACAATTCCTTAACAGTAGCTCCATTGCAGTAATCTTCTGCAATGGAGCTGTTTCTTAATTTATTAGTTTCCCGTTGACCCAAATCCACCTTCGCCTCTTTCTCCCTCTGCTTGATCTCCATCAGTTTTTAAGAACGTAGAGAAAACTCCTTGACCAATACGCTCATTTTTATTAATTTTTATGGCTCGAAAACCAAAATTAATGAACTGAAACTTAATCTCTCCTTCATAATCGGAATCTACGACGCCGGCTCCGTTGCCTAACAACAAGAACTTTTTCAATGGATTGCCGGAACGATTATATAAATAAAGAACTTCATCCGGCTGCATGTATGATTTAACACCTGTTGGAACTAAAGCTGGTTTTAAAATCGTGTCATCAATTTCTTCACCTTTAGCTTTCTTCTTAAATAAATCATATAAATGCTTCCAGATTGGTTCAATAGTGACTGGCTCGGCGCTTTCGAAGTCATACCCAGCTGCGTTTTTCGTTTGCCGCTTCGGGAGATTAATATCCTTGTTTTCAAAACCTTTTACTACTTCAAACCCTCTTTTACGCATATATCCCACTCCTGCCTCTACTTATTTAAAGACAGAATTATTTTGCCCTATGTGGTCTGAATAATAACTGTTTTATAATGATCTGGAATTTCCTCTAGTGGACTTGGTTCTTACTTAATAGACCAATCGTTGCAGGTAGACTTGGTCATTCAAGTATAAGGGCAACTCTTGATACATATTCACACGTGACCCCAAGTATGCAGCAAGAAACAGCACCAAAATTTGAGAAAGCAATTTTAAAAGGCAATGGAATGGTGAATGGCCACATTTTATGAACAGGCTAAGTTGGCTCATGCTCGTGAAGAAGGCTTAGAGGAAGGTTTAGAAAAAGGAATTGAACAAGGGAAAATGCAATTAATTCATGGGATGCATAAGAACGGAATGCCATTAGAAGATATTGCGAAATTTACGGGATTAAAGGTGGCAGACATACAACAATTCTTACAAAGTTAAATCATTGTACAAAAAAGAGAGATGGGTTCTCCTTTTTGCTTCGTGCCAAAAGGTATACCTTTTGGCACGCACAAACATTCTGTAAAACTACATATCTTGCACAGTCCCTAAAGGTAGGAAATACACTTTAGAAACGTCCCAACAAACATATATACCTTTAGGCACTTTTCTTGCTATGATACTGGTATAAAAAGGATAGAAGTTGTTAAAATTGATAAAAACGTGTTCCAATAAAAAGGAACACGG
>NZ_JASATP010000092.1:0-11186 GCF_038440375.1 Bacillus sp. OTU530 | reverse complement strand
ATCAATCTTTAGACAAGGTTAAAAGCGTGGATGGGATTGAAGTAAAAGAGCGAGGGGGGCTTATGTGCCCCAAAACGGTCGAGATTGCGTTAGAAGACTTTGAGGATATTAGATGCTAGCAAGGGCCTCAGAAACGCTCAGAGACGAAAATAAGAGCCTTAAAATCAAAAATGAAAAGTTGCAACGTGATAAGGACGCCGTGTCACTTGAAAGAGAATTGTTAAAGAGTGAGAATGGCGATTTAAAAACAGACAAGGAGGAACTGCAAAAAGAGAATGACTTTTTGAAAAGAACACTGGAAAAAGTTAAAGAATTTTATAAGGGGAAAATTCCTGAACTCTCCATCGTGGCTGGCTATATCAAGGCTGAAATTTTAGATAAAGCGAAAGAGAAGCTATTAAAGAAGTACTTTGATAAGGACGAAATTGAAGGGGCTCAAAAATTCTTAGCGAAAAAACAAGAGCAAATGGAAAAAGAGAAACTAGAAAAGCAACAAACTCGAAGTCGAGATCGAGGAATGGAGAGATAGTTTGAGATTTTATACAAAAAGCCTAGCAGTTTTGCTAGGCTTTTTTCGATTTTGCTATAGAGAAATCGTTTTTTTATCTTGAATTATTAAAACCGCTTATACACAAACACAAAACAAATAGGGTTATACACGGTGTTATGGACGGATTGTCGTTCAAACAAACTTTAATTTCACATACTGTAATTGAAATTTTATAATCAGGAAATACAAACCCCTGGACGTTGATGTTATCCGGGGGAAGGTGCTTTCTGCTTACGGTTGGGAGATTTGATCTAAATACTTCTTTACCTTTTGAAGGGCTTGCTCTATTTTCGGCACCCGTTGTTTTACATCAGCTATATACTTGTCTTCTCCATCCATTGAGGATGCTTTCCCGTCCAACAAAGCATTGTGTACGTTTTGCATTAAATTACCTAAATCAATAGTCTTTCTCATTATGAATCCCTCCTAATTTTGATGTGCATACCGTTCAGTTAGTGGTATCAGCATTATGTCCACTCCCCTGGCATTTAAACACTAGCGATTCCCTAGTCCTTTCCTGTATCATAACGGAAGGATAACGCCCTATAGCAACCGAATAACAGACTTGTGACGGACATAGGAAGGGGAGGGCTAAATGGAACAGACATACTGGAGTAAGGAAGTTTCTAAGTTACTACAGATCGCAGATAGCACATTAAGAAAGTATTGTTTAGCCCTGGAGGAATCTAATTACCGCTTTGAGCGTGGCATAAATAATTCTAGGATTTTTTATAACAAAGACGTTCTGTTATTACAAAGGGTCATAGCTGCGATGGAGAAGAAGGGAATAACGCTAGAACAGGCAGTAAATGTAGCAATGGCAAGCGATACAGCCGATACCGTAGCAACTGATGTTACGGAAGAAACGCCTACTATAACGCCTCATAACAGTGCTATGACGGACGATAAAACACAAGAAATATTACAAGCTATGTTTCTTGAAATGGAGCGTATGCGGAAGGAGCAAGGCGCCCTAATCGAGCATGTGAAGCGTTTAGAGGATCAGCTAGAAAAAAGGGAAGCCGGAAGGGATGCTGCACTTATGGAATTGATACGAGATACACAGGAAACAAAACGCCTCATAGCAGCCGAAGAACAGAGGCGTTCTAGCCAATCCTTTTGGGCGAGACTGTTCGGGAAGTAGGGATGCCCTTGAAGAGCATAAGGGATTTCTGCTATCACATAGGGTGATAGACTAGGCAAAGCCTAGTGAAAACATGATATCAATAAAAGGGTCTGAATGTCTCTATCGTGTCCCCGTGAAAAAGAAGCCTTCCCATTGATTCGGGAAAGGCTTCTTTTTCATTATTGCTTTTGAACGTTAGCAGCTTGTGCTCCACGGTTACCCTCAACGATTTCGAATGTAACTTTTTGACCTTCTTCTAAAGTTTTAAATCCTTCACCTTGGATAGCAGAGAAATGAACGAAAACGTCTTGTCCTTCTTCTGTTTGGATAAATCCATAACCTTTTTCACCGTTAAACCATTTTACTGTACCTTGTAGCATGCTGTTTCCCCCTGTGTGGATGATTCCACATTATATTACCATTCTTGTTCTTTCACCGAACAAAATAGTTAACTTTATTATACTTTATCATTTTCCGACAGAAAACCCCCGCTTCAAGCACGTGATGGGCGTAGCCCAGTGGTAAGTGGGGGATGAATGTCGGCTAGGCAACCGCCTAGCATGTTTGATGAATAGGGAAATGTAACTGGACAAACGTACGTTCTTTTGATAAAATTACCAAAATAAACCAAAAGAGAAAGGGGACTACTGGAAGCAATAGGGTGCTTTGACAAGGAGATTCAAAGCGCTTCACCCGCATTTGTTCTATCATGTGTTGGGCCAGACCAATCCACTATTCAGCGAAGAGATTTGCACCTATGGGCTGATCCAACCAAAACGTGATGTTTTGTAGAAGTATGTACCAAAAGTTTGGTTAGAAGAAATAGAAACCTGACCTCGTTTGGAATGGCGCAGCCTGTTCTTGTATCACCACCATTTTGCTGCAAAGGCCAGAGGATCTAGCTCCAGAATGGTGGGCGCATTGGTGCAAGAACATCGCAACACGTATAGGGTGAAAAAAGAGAAGCAGCTATCACTCCTTGTAAGGGACAAAGTCACCTCGGTGATTTTGCTCCTTACAAGGAAGTGTGAGCTCTCCCTATTTGCTCTATAAGAAGCCTGTTGAACGGCTCTGTATTTCGCTTCCTAGGAAGAAGATACGGAATCTCCCACCTCAAGGAGCGTTAGCGAGTAGGTGGGGGTAGTTCAATGCTCTTCATCATCTATATAAACAATTAAATCACCAGGTTGTTTTATAAAATGCGAGGGGGTTGCTAGTCTAGCAGCTCCTTCTTCATATTTTAATTGAACTAGATTGGAAAACAATGCTAAGCTAAGATTAGGAAAAATACATACGCAAAAATGAAAAAAGCCCTTTACCTGTATCAAACTTGGCGGAATGTTCAGGTAAAAGGCTCCCGTAAGAAGCTTAAAGGGCATAGTATACCCTTTTTTAAAACTATGTTATTAGCATCATATTAGCACATAGTTTTTTAGAGGGTCAACTCTATCC
The DNA here is from genome assembly GCF_038440375.1 of Bacillus sp. OTU530. NCBI lineage: Bacteria > Bacillati > Bacillota > Bacilli > Caryophanales > Bacillaceae > Bacillus > Bacillus sp. OTU530. The sequence goes on along the minus strand of NZ_JASATP010000092.1, from coordinate 8,058 downwards.
TTTCGAGACTTCTTGCCATTTTTCGTAAATTCAAATGGAAAAGAGGTCTTTTTATTATGAATCAATTAAAAGCTATGGATGAAATGAAAATGCAAATCGTTTGGGGAAAATACAATGTGTATTTTAAAGAGGGATTTACTCCAACCCCTAACTACCTTGCTAAAAAATGCAAGGCTTTAAACATTACAAATGCAGAGTACCGATTGCTCACAATCATTTTCGGTTATGGCGGGAAAGATGGAAATGCATTTCCTTCACAAGAAACATTAGCAAAAGACATGGAAGTATCATTACGGAATGTACAAAAATATTTAAGCAGCCTTTTTGAAAAAGGGTATTTGGATATTATCAATGTGACCGATAAAGAAACAGGTGTACAAAGACCGAATCATTATGACCTAACTCCATTGTTGGTAGCACTGGAGAAGTTATATACAGAGGAACACGGCGAACAGGATGTTTTGAAGAGAAAAGATATAGTAGCGACCAAAAGAACGAGAAAATCAGAGAAAATCGATGAAAAACACGATTCTAATTACCCTGTCACAGAAGGACAGGGTAGTAAACAATACCCTGTCACAGAGAGACAGGGGGAGGGTGTCTCTGAGTATCACCCAAATAGAATAGGTTTAAAAGAACCTTTAAAAGATTTTGAAGAAGAAGAAGTATTACCTACCGTTATCACGGAGGCTGATATTCTTTCTTTAGTGAATGCTAAAATTGCAGAACGTGAAATTACTAACCAAAAGACTATCAAAGCTATTTTAGATGTAGCTGCTAACTGTAAGCAGATAGGCGGTACAGATTGGGAGAAGGCACAAAACTACGTGATTAGCATAGTTGAGGATAAGATGAAGTCATTTGGGCAAAAGCAGCGCCAGAAGAATCAAGGCGGTAGCAATCGCAAGTCAACGCGCAAAGAGGATTTATCCGAAGATGTGAAACAGCAATTAGCGGAACAAGCAGGTGAAAAGCAGCAGCAGCAAGATAATACCGAAGATCTATTAGCTATTCAGCGGCAATTAGAGGAAGAAATGAAGATGTACCAAAAGGAGACTGCTAACGTATAACTTTCATACGCCTGTAATCGCCCGATAAGCTGTTTTAACGAAAAATACATAGGAAACTACTACTCTATTCGATAAGACGCGCTAACGGGCTTCCTGTGGCTTTAAATGACTTGAATGGAAGGGGGGAGCTTATATGCACTTTGGTCACAGGTTGCGAATATGCAGAGAAAAGAAGGGACTTAAACAAGTAGAGGTTGCTCAGATTATCGGCGTAGCAAATAATACACTATCCGGTTACGAATCAGGAAAATATGAACCGAGCTTAAGTATGTTAATTAGACTTGCGGAGCTTTACGAAGTACCTATAGAGTACATTATTTCGGGCGTTAAAGTATCTAAGTCAACCAGTCCCGATATGCAGGACTTACTGGGAGACATTTCGCAGCTATCGCAATCAGACATAGAACTAATAAAAACCTTAGTAGAGCGATTGAAGCAGAAATAAACTTTGAATATTCGTATTCTAGCTTCGGATTAAACTAGCCTACTGACGAAGCTATGCTATTAACATTCCTAGAATATGGGCAAGGGCTTGGCTTTTATTCCGACAACCTGTGACGTTTATAAATTCCGAAGGAGGGCTAAGAATGGTTAAGCCAATGGACGTAACCAACGCAATAGTAATAGACCGAAAGGTTTTAGAAGATGAAAATAGACAGCTTTTCGTAGAGATGCACAACATTATTATGAATTATAAGGGGAAGGATTGGCAGTTCGGAGTTACAGAAAAACTTAGCGTTTATTTAGCATACCTGAAGATTTTAGGAATTAAGAAGAAGGAAAGCCCGCAATTCAAAATAATAAAGAAAGCATACAAGAAGCGTATTGAACTAGAGGGTAATCCAATGGAGGAGCTATCCAAGCAGGATAGCAGCGCATAGGGTTTGGCCTTTATTCCGATATTTTGTGCCTTTCATAACACTCACTTACTATTTAACTCTCTATATTAGGGGCTCAAAATCACACAAGGACCAAGTAGTATTTTTGGGAAACCCACTCAAAAAATCTCCACCTTGGCTCTCGCCTCCTTGCATGATTTTGTTCGGCTCGTTTTGGCTCTTTCGCCAAGCTGACTGACAAAAGGAAAAATTTAGGATATCGGCTTGCGCGAGCAATTATACGAGCCGAACCGCCAGATTATCCGTCCGTTGGTATTGCTCCTTCCCCTTATACCTACACGCTCATGTGGGGGCTCTGCCCCACACACCCCCGGCCATCCCCTGCCCAAAAGCAAGGGAAGTGCTAAAACTCAATAAAAAGTACTCTTAAAAAGAAGGAAATACTGTAGGTTTTGTTGAATGTTTTGTATACAATTTTAACAGAAATGTATTGAAAAATATTCTAGATGTATACCATAATTTGGACTATTTTATATGAACTTACTTTTAGTTATTATTTAATCTACTTACTATTTAACTTTAGACAGAAGGATTGCCACTATGATTAGTCTTAGAAATTTAATTGAAACAAAAAGAGAGCAACTATTCTATTTAGGGAAAGTATATGGACTAACCCACCCTAAAACGATCCAATGTAGTCAACAATTAGACGTATTGATAAATTCCTCTCTAAAAAAACAAAGCACAGAGATAAAATTACAGGCAAATTTTTAAAAGGATATATCTTTATTAAAAGGTGTATCCTTTTTTGTATACTCCATTCATATTCAGTGAACAGAATCACTCATGACCCACACACCCCCAGCCAGTCTCTGCCCAAAAGCAAGGGAACAACCTCTTATACTCTTCTTCTATCTTTCTGAAAAAATGGCACCCAAAATGTTTCTAAATGTACCTAACATGTCGTATTAGTAGTTCAAATGGAAGAATTATTCGCTTTCATTTTCATTGTTTCCGTTACCATGAATATATAGCTGATTTGCTAAAAAAACATAAAAAATATACAGTGTAATCAATTACATTAAGGAGGTAAATCAAATGAAAAAACTTTCAAATTTCGTCGCTTCAGTAGTGGAAAGCTATGTAAAATCAATGGACGCATACGGAAACGCTCTAATTCGTAATAAATATTAAGCTATAAAAAATATACAGTGTAATCAATTACATTAAGGAGGTAAATCAAATGAAAAAACTTTCAAATTTCGTCGCTTCAGTAATGGAAAGCTATGTAAAATCAATGGACGCATACGGAAACGCTCTAATTCGTCGTAATAAATAAACTTCTTCACTTAAGACATCAAAAATGAGGAGTAAATCATAATGACTTCTTTCTATCATAAGATTCACTAGCCGATTCATGAAAATAAAAACGTGAGTCGGTTTTTTTATGTAAAAATACTTCTGTATAGAAATGGACTTTTCGGATTCTCTACTGATCCAGTTTTATTTAACAGATTTTCAGGAAAGAAGCCTCCCCCCTCAACGTGTTAATGTTTAAGTGGTGGGTAGTTGACCTCCGTCCATTACAAAAATAAAAAAGCCTATCCGTAATCATTGTTCCAAAATAAAAAGAGAAGGTAATACCCTTCCCTTTCATTCCAATTATTTTTTTCTTACATTAGTAGCTTGAGGTCCACGATTGCCTTGCTCAACATCAAATGTAACTTCTTGACCTTCCTCTAATGACTTGTACCCTTCACCTTGAATAGCTGAGAAGTGAACGAATACGTCTTCTCCACCTTCACGCTCGATAAATCCAAAACCTTTTTCGCTGTTAAACCATTTTACTTTACCGTTTTCCATGAAAAAAATCCTCCTACCATGTACCTTTATGTACATATCCATTTTCGACCATTTTACAAGTAATAAAAAGAGCTAAAAAAACTGCAACCTCTGAGAGTTTTAACCTTGCTCCCCCCTGAAGTTACAGCTTATTTAAATCTCTATGATATGAACAGTAAAATGGTTTAAATTCACTATAGCACTCTACCAACAGAAAAGCAAAAATCATTTTGTTATTACGTTTTATCCATCGTTTCCATAACGAGCGAAAGCAGAAATAAAAGTAGTAGCTATATATTTTCTGTTTTACTGAATTTCTTTTACAACCTGTACCTCAGTTCGTTTAACTAATTTTACATCCCAATTTCTATCCTTGTTTTTTATTTCAATCATACCATTTTTGTAATCGTGAATGACTGTGTATATATCTCCTTGAAAGCTAACTCTTTCCTTAAACAATTAGGTATCCCCCAATTTTGTATTTTCTATCTGAAGAAGATTATAACAGAGACAGAAGATAAGGACTGCGTTTTTTATGAAATGCAGGAAATCAAAGAAATAGTCACCTTATTAAGTGACTATTTTTTTGATACGTATGTACCTTCTGTCCAGTCTATGAATTTTCACGTTATGCATGATTTTATACAGTGTAGAAATGGCAAAGGTTGTGGCAAATTTGCCATTTTATTTCCCTCCCTGAAATTGTATAAAATCCTGTATATTTTGCGATCTGAAGAATACAGTGAAAAAGAGTACAACACCGTGTATTCACCTATCTTCAAATAAAAACTCCCCTCTGAATCGGCGGAATGAGGGGGGTTTTTATTTGATTATGAGCTCATTGTTTTTTCCAAAACTCCCGCCATTTTTTGTTGGGTGGCTGCTATCATTATTAGTTTATGTATATTGCATAACCAATCTGGTCATTTTAAAAGTTATAAATCATATTAGGAGTGGTAATAGTGAAAAAGGTTAAGTATTTAGTAATGGCTTTTTTACCAATTCTCTTACTGTTTGGTTGTGCAGCAAACCAAAAAAACGAAGCGATGGACAATCGCGATAACAATAAAATCCGAAATGTTCAATACAGGCAGAATGATGTCAATATAAACAAAAACAATGATTTTGATCGTAATAACGAAACTCGAATGGAAATAGCTGATGAAGCTGCTGATCGGATAACAGAACTAGACGAAGTAAAGACAGCAAACGTTATTGTTACAAACCGAAATGCCTATGCTGCAGTTGTTTTACGCGATAGTGCAAAAGGCGAAGTAACCGATCGTCTCAAAAATAAGATTGCAGATAAAGTAAGGGCTACAGATCCGAATATTCGGAACGTATATGTATCATCAAACCCTGATTTTGTTAAACGAATGAAGGATTACGGAAAAAGAATTAAGCAAGGTGATCCGATAAAAGGTTTATTTGAAGAATTCAGTGAAACGGTTCGAAGAGTATTTCCTAATGCACGTTAAAAAAGTGTGATTGAGCTATCAGGATATGGATGAGGCACACAGATTACATTTCTGTGTGCCTCATTTTTACTGCCACCACTTTTTTTGCTGTGTGGCCGCTATCAGTTTTTTGGTCTCCTGAGTTTCACGGATCATAGTCATTAGATTTTGGTCACGTTCATCTATTTTTTGGAGTAATACTCTTTGAAATTCTTGTTGCTGTCTTTGCTGTTCAGTTAGCCATTCCTTTAAGCTTTCCTCGTGTTTTTTGAGTTGTTCAGCTACCCTTTCAGCAACCAACTCCTGAACAGTCATCTGAACACAAGGAATGGCAAGGGCGGGGCTCAAACTTCCAATTAGGTAATGGCTTGAGGATCTTTAAAATTTTTGTGTGATATGGGGCAATCCCTAAGGAATACCTATAGCATAAGGACGGAATACCCTACCATTCTAGTCTGCCCTTAGTCTCTAAATATGTCTATGAAAGTGAAAAAATTGGTGACGAAACCATAACAGAAAATATGCAGGATTTTATACAGTTTTTCGGCATGCTGGACAAGCAGCTGGAACCGACAAACCCGTACCACTAGGGCATTGCATAAAATCCTGCATACTTGATAAATTGAGAGATTTCGAGAAACCCAGTATTGGTGCGGATGCCCTGGGCATGGCTACTTCCGATAATGATGTGTTATGTTAACCTGACATGAATGCAGTATGCATCTTTGTTTTTTATGAGAGGGGTAGCATCAGAAAAATGCGGATTTACAACGTTAAGGAATTTTCCTTCTAAGCAACGATTTTGGATTGAATGACAGATATGAGATCATACGGGGCGTAGAAAAACGCCGGTGACCTTAAGTAGGTGACCGGTGTTTCCATATTAGCGTTTCGGCATTTTGCTCTCATCCATGTACAGCAGGTTCCAGCGGTGACCGTCCAGATCGGCAAATCCTGCGCCGTACATCCAGCCATCAATTTCACTCGGCTTGCCAAAGATGCTTCCTCCGGCAAACTCTACTTTTTGAATAAATGCATCTACTTCTTCTCTGCTTTCAGCGCCAATGGAAAATATTACTTCCGCGCTATGGGAAGTATCTGCGGTTTTTGAACCTGTAAATTTCTCAAACGCCGCATCCGGGAACAGTAGAATCGTTGTTTGTCCTATGGCAAGCTTGGCTCTCTCGTTACCAACGCTCACCGCATGGAATCCAATCTCATTGAAAAAGGCAGTTGACCTCTCAACATCTTTGACCGGCAGGTTAATCCAAATCTCCTGTGACATGGCTGCAGCCTCCTGGAATATATTTTCAATTACTCCTACTATACTCTACTTCTGGCAACAGAAGCGAATCTTATAAAAGAAACCTTATCAAGAGTCAACTCCACTAAAAAAGAGCATAAAACAACAGTAAGCGACCTCGTCATCCATATTGGAAGGACAAGGTCGCTTACACTATTTCTTCATTCATTACATTGAAATCCTTTCACTGATTTTTCAATCTCATAATTAAAAAAAGATGGGTTGTGGCGAGGAAAAACATTGCCTGAAAAAGTTCTATGATCTTCTCGTACCCAGCGTATGGATCATCCGCCTTCGCCTTTCGTTACTCTGGTGGTATCACCCTCTTTTTCAATAGATCTTGGTTTTATACCCTGTACATCATTCGTACATTCGCCTTACTCTATCCCACTGGATTCACCTTCTTTTTAAGATGGATGTTTGACTTGTGTTTATCATACACCCAGGGTCGAACCTTGTAAATACTAAAAATTATAAATTTTCTAAATATTATGACTATTTGTAAATAAGTGGTAAAACAGCATGGGATCTTTTGTATTTTAAACTTCTGTTTTCGGATTTTATGTTAACTAAACAAAGAGCTCTATCAAGGCCTCTTTGTTTTCTTTTATTTATAAGGGTGTTCTCTTTTAATGATTGGAGGACAAGATTTTGGTAGTGTCAATGGTACCGGACCGGGCCCGAAAGGGGACGGGAGGATAGGGAATTGACACGTTCACTTCACCAAAAGCCTCTTGAAAAAAACCGAACCTTGTTCGGTTTTTGCCTGCCGAAGGGGCATCCCTTCCAAATATTGGAAGGGTGGGGTTGGTTGATCTTTTTTATTGCGATCCAACGGGATGCCGTTGGTCGTGGGGTGGTGGGGGAGCGAAATCCCCCGCGGTCTTGCCATGCGGCATGGCTCGGCGAAAGCCGAAAAACAGCGTCGCAGACCCCACATTTTACGGAGTAAAGTATAGTGGGTTATACTTTACATGGAAGTTTTTGCCGAAATCTAGCCCCAAAATAGCGGGTGAAATGAGGGGGATTCCTGCATGAGTTTTGCGGTTTGCCGGATGCAAAAAATGAAATCTTACGACCTAAAAGGGATGCAGTTTCATAACCAGAGAGAACGTGAGAGTAAAACGAATCACGAGATTGATAAAAGTCGTTGCCATTTGAATTATGATTTGGTGAATCCCGAAAAGATTGATTACAACAAACGAGTAAAAGAGATTATCGAGATCCAGAAGACTGGAACACGGCAAACACGGAAAGATGCTGTTCTTGTAAATGAGTTACTTGTGACATCAGATAGAGGATTTTTTGACGGACTTGATGAGAAAGAGCAAAAGCGATTTTTCGAAGAAAGCTATAAGTTATTTGCGGAACGTTATGGAGAGCGGAATATTGCTTATGCGACTGTACATAATGACGAGAAAACTCCCCACATGCACTTGGGAGTTGTGCCGATGCGTGACGGTAAACTGCAAGGGAAAAACGTCTTTAATCGGCAGGAATTGCAATGGATTCAAGATGAGTTTCCAAAGTATATGCAGAAGAAAGGC
>NZ_JASATP010000091.1:0-11275 GCF_038440375.1 Bacillus sp. OTU530 | reverse complement strand
ATGTTTCATAACCTTCACGGCCGCCCCAGAATACATAGTTTTCTGCCCCAAGCTCTTTTCCGATTTCAAGACCCTTTTTCACTTTCGCAGCAGCATAGGCAAATACATCTGCGTTATTGGAGGTTGCTGCGCCATGAACGTATCGTGGGTGCGTAAACGCATTCACTGTATTCCAAAGCAATTTTGTTTTGCTTGTTTTCATATAATCTTTAATCATCGCAACGATCGGATCAAGCGCGTCATATGTTTCCTTTAGCGTATTTCCTTCAGGCGCGATATCGGAATCATGGAAGCAGAAGAAAGGTACATTTAGCTTTTCAAACAATTCAAATGCCGCTTCCACACGCGCTTTTGCTAAATCTAAGCCCTTATAATGATCCCAAGGACGAATCATCGTTCCTGCACCGAATGGATCTGTTCCATCAGCAGCGAATGTATGCCAATACGCAACAGAAAAGCGCAGAATTTCTTCCATTGTTTTGCCGTTTATTTTTTCTTCCGGGTTGTAATACTTAAATGAAAGTGGATTTTTTGATGCTGGACCTTCAAACTGAATTTGGTTAATATTTTGGAAATAAGCCATCTGAAACTTCCTCCTCTTTGGTTTTCATGTTACAAATTCACAGTTTGTTGTTATCGCTTACAACAAACTAAAAATAAAACAACTATATACCAATTTTCCTTCAGCTGTACAACTTATGAATTGATTATATCACCGCAAACTTTGTTTGTCCACTGGATAAACAAAGTTTATTATAATTAAAATTTATTCCGGAGAGTAAAATCGCTATAATAAATGTAAGTCTATTGTAAAAGAAGGGAACGGAAACTATTATGCAAACGACCTGGAATCAGCAGTTAGTAAAAAAAGAAAATAAATCAGTTGTATTCAATTTGATTATGAATCATTCCCCTATTTCACGTGCTGATATTGCGCAAAAATGCGGTTTAAACAAAGGAACGGTATCGTCATTAGTAGCAGAACTGCTGGAGGAACAGTTAATTTATGAATCTGGCCCAGGCGAATCCAGCGGGGGCAGACGTCCAGTAATGCTTTTGTTTAACCAAGGTGCTGGCTATTCTGTTGGAATTGATCTTGGTGTCAACTACATTCTCGGAGTCTTAACTGATCTCCACGGAAACATTGTGATTACCAAAAATGAAAAGTATATAAATGTATCCTTTGAAGATACCCTTAATCGTGTGAAAAGTATTATTTCTTCTTTAATCGATGCTGTCCCTCCCTCTCCCTATGGAATCGTCGGAATTGGAATTGGTGCACCGGGAGTTGTGAACAAAGAAGGAGATATTTTGCTTGCCCCTAATCTAGGTTGGAAAAACGTTTCACTAACAGCAGAGCTTGAAAACATGTTCAATGTACCTGTTATTGTTGAAAATGAGGCAAACGCCGGTGCTTACGGAGAGAAAAAATTTGGAATCGGACAACCCTTTGATGATCTCATTTATGTAAGTGCAGGAATCGGGATTGGAACAGGTATTATTATTAATGGGGAATTATATAAAGGAATTAATGGGTATTCGGGTGAGTTCGGGCACATGACAATTGACAAAAACGGAATGCAGTGCCGCTGTGGAAATAAAGGCTGTTGGGAACTATATGCTTCTGAACAATCCCTGCTATCAAAAGCAAATGAAATGAACTTGGGAATAACAAATGATGTCAATTTAGGCGAAATACTATTACTTGCACAAAGTGAGGGGCAAGCAGCCATTCAACTGTTGGAAGAGGTCGGCAAAAACCTAGGCTTGGGAATCATTAATATCATTCATGCATTTAATCCCCAGCAAATTATCATTGGAAATCGCCTGGCAGCAGCAAGACAATGGATTGAACCGCAAGTTCGGGACATTATTGGCAGATTCACATTGCCGTTCCACCAAACGGACATTAAGATTGATTTTTCAGATTTATCCCTTCCTTCTTCTGCTTTGGGAGTTGCAGCTTTTTCAACCGAAAATTTCCTGAAGTCAAAACTCCAAATGCAGTAGGTTGGATGTATTTTTTGATTAATGGCGATAATGATCGTAAATAAAGCCTACTATGAAATTCAACCGCAGGCTTTATTTACGACGTTTCTCTTTATCTTGACCTAGTGAAAGGGATTCTTTATCTGTTGTGAAAAATTCAGCTTAATTTTGAAGTAACCAGTGAGTTCGTTAGCCAAACTTTTGACCTTCAATACTGCAGCATGATGAGTAAGCCACACAGCCATTCATCCTCAATAATTATACAAGAATCTGAGGGGGTACTCCTTTTTTGTATCTAAAAACCTTTTGTATGTAAGGGCTGAAGGGGTTGTAAATTAATTCAATCTAGAAAAAATCCAAAAAACTTAGTTAGTTCTGTGCACAAACGAACTTGGTGCTGTTATAATAAACTCGAGCTAGGATACTATAGTTACACAAGTTTTTCAAAGTAAATTGAAAGCACTTTCTCTATATCCCCTAGCTAGAAAACTATAAAAAAGGAGGTTTAATTAACCATTCAAGAAAATCCTTTCAAAAAATATTTTTTTTAAAATGGATAAAAAACAACCTTAAACAGCTGAGTTTCTTCTATCAGTAACTTAGTTCATACACTATACAAATCAAGTTTGCGCTGTTGTAATTTCACTATATAATGTATGCGATTTCAAGGCGTGAAAATGGGAGGAATTATAAACATATGGAGACTATTAAAATTGGAATGGTTGGCTACAAATTTATGGGTAAAGCACACAGTCATGCCTATCGTGATCTTCCGCTCTTTTTCCCAAAAAGTATTCACCCTGAAATGAAGGTCATCTGTGGACGCAACCCCGAAGGTGTTGCTGAAGCAGCGAAACAATTCGGTTGGAAGGAATACACAACTGACTGGAGAGGCCTTTTAGACAGGGACGATATTGATTTAATTGATATTAATGCACCTAGTGATGTACATAAAGAAATAACTATTGCCGCAGTTCAAGCAGGCAAGCACGTTTTTTGCGAAAAACCGTTAGCGCTTACATTAAAGGACGCGAGAGAAATGCTTGAAGCTGTTGAAGCTGCTGGGGTTAAACATATGGTCGGTTTTAACTATCGGTTTGCTCCTGCTGTGATGTTAGCCAAAAAGCTAATTGAAGAAGGTAGATTAGGTGATATCTACCATTTTCGTGCCTGGTTTTTGCAGGATTGGCTCATTGATCCAAATTTCCCTCTTGCATGGAGGCTTCAGAAGGATATTGCAGGTTCAGGATCCCATGGGGACTTAGGCGCCCACCTCATTGACATGGCTCATTATCTCATTGGTGACATTACTGAGGTTATTGGAATGAGTGATACGTTCATCAAAGAAAGACCTCTTCCTACTAATATGGCAGGCCTATCAGCAATCGTTAGTGATAATGCAGAAAAAGGCGAAGTCACTGTAGACGATGCTACATTATTTTTAGCCCGATTTGCTAACGGTGCTTTAGGAAGCTTTGAAGCTACCCGTTTTGCCTCTGGTCATCGCTGCACAAATTCCTTTGAAATTAACGGCAGTAAGGGCAGCGTGATTTTCGACTTTGAACGAATGAATGAATTGCAGGTCTATTTCACTGATGACAGGGCTGATGTGCAAGGATTCCGTCGCGTACTTGCGACGGATCCTGCCCATGCTTTTGCTGAAGCATGGTGGCCGCCAGGACATACAATCGGTTATGAGCATACCTTTATTCATGAGGTTGTCGAGTTAATGGCAGCGTTCCGCGAAGACCGCCAGCCTGTTCCAAACTTCCGTGATGGCGTGAAATGTCAAGAAGTATTAGAAGCTGTTGATTTATCAATTGAAGAACGTCAATGGATTAAGGTTTCAGACATGTAAATAAAAGGAGTGTTTCATAAATGAAAAAACATGCAATGATCGTTTGGGGCGGCTGGGATGGTCACGAACCAGAGCAAGTAGCACAAATCTTTAAAGGAATTCTTGAGGAAGAAAACTTTCATGTAGAAGTTTCAAATTCACTTGACTCCTATGCAGATGTTGAAAAGCTGAAATCATTAGATTTAATCGTTCCGCACTGGACAATGGGGGAAATTGAAAAAAAATACGTATTGAATATATCTGAAGCTGTTATGAACGGTGTCGGCTTAGCCGGATGCCACGGCGGAATGTGCGACTCATTCCGGAACAACGTTGACTGGCAATTTATGACCGGCGGAAATTGGGTAGCACACCCAGGTAATGATGGCGTGGAGTACATGATTAATATCAAGCATTCCACAAGTCAGCTATTAGAAGGCTTTTCTGATTTTAAAGTTGTCAGTGAGCAGTATTATCTTCATGTCGATCCTGCAGTAGAGGTACTCGCGACCACACGCTTCCCAGTTGTTGATGGTCCCCATGCTACGAATAAAGCAGTTGATATGCCTGTCGTATGGACAAAACGCTGGGGTCTGGGAAATGTGTTCTATAATTCATTAGGGCATCAAGCTAATATCGTGGCAATGCCAGAGGTTTCACTTATCATGCGCCGTGGCTTTTTGTGGGCTTCCGAGGGAAAGAAACGAGCTAAAACATTGGCGGGGACATCTGATAACGGAAATCACACTGTATATTCAGGTATGGGAGATAGTCAATAAATTATATAACGAGGGAGCCAATATGAAAAAACTTAAAATTGGTATTGTTGGATGTGGAAATATCAGTTCAATCTATATGGAAAATTGTCAAAAATTCGATCATCTCGATCTTGTTGCATGTGCAGACTTAGATGAACAACGCGCACAAGCTCAAGCTGCAAAATACGGTATTCCTAAAGCCTATTCAGTACAGGAACTCCTTACAGACCCTGACATTGAATTAGTTATTAATTTAACGATTCCAAAGGCCCACGCAGCTGTTTGTATTCAAGCACTTGAAGCGGGTAAGCATGTCTATACGGAAAAACCTCTTGCAGTTACACGTGAGGAAGGACAACAAATTTTAGAAACGGCCAAGAAGCAAAACCTCTTAGTTGGCAGTGCGCCTGACACCTTCTTAGGTGCGGGTATCCAAACAGCAATTCATCTCATTGAACAAGGTGAAATCGGCGTTCCCATTGGGGCATCTGCTTTCATGATTACCCGCGGCCATGAGCATTGGCATCCGGACCCTGCATTCTATTATGATATTGGAGGCGGCCCAATGTTTGATATGGGACCTTATTATTTAACAGCCTTGGTGTCTCTATTAGGGCCAATTAAACGAATTTCTGGATCAACTCGCATTAGTTATCCAGAAAGAACAGTCACTAGCGAACCAAAAGCTGGTACTAAAATACAAGTCGCAACCCCAACTCATATCTCAGGTACCATAGACTTTGCATCTGGTGCAATTGGAACTATTACAACAAGCTTTGACGCTTTTGGTGGAACATCACTGCCTCCTATTGAAATATACGGCAGTGAAGGTACATTGTTAGTTCCTGATCCAAATACGTTTGGAGGACCTGTCCGCATCAGAAAACGTGACGAAAAAGAATTTGTAAATGTGTCTCTATCTTATGGCTATTCACAAAACAGCAGGGGCCTTGGTGTAGCAGATATGGCCCAAGCTATCCTCAGTGGAAGTGAGCATCGCGCAAATGGCAATCTAGCTTACCATGTTTTAGAAGCAATGCATGGCTTCCATAATTCCTCAGATAATGGAAAGCATTACATAATGGAAAGTACCTGTGAGAGACCTCAATCTTTGTCTCTGAAACAACCAACGAGTATCTAAGAAATTTCTACTATTTGGATATGATTGAACTCCCCCATCTACTCGCTACCGCTCCTTTCCCACAAGGGGATTGTTGGTCGAACGAAGGTGGGGGATTCTGTATCTTCTTCCTAGGAAGCGAAATACAGCGCCGTTCAACAAGCCTCTCATAGGGAAAATAGGGAGAGCTCACACTTCTTTTAATGGACAAAGCCTCTGAGATGACCTTTTGCCTCTTATAAGAAGTAATAACTGCTTCTCTGGTTTCTGTTTCTTCTAACCAAACTTTTGGCACATACTTCTGCAAAACGGCACGTTCTGCTTGAGGCAATCCATAAAGATCCCCTTAAACAGCGTAATAGGATAAAGAGAAAGACGATTATTAGCCTTACAGTAATACGGACATGGCTTTTCCTCTATAAAATCAAGTTCAATGGTTACTTACTGCACGCAAAAATTAATCCTGCGGAATCAATTCTTCTACAGATACCGTGACACGCTCATCTCGATGATTTTTTAATGCTCCCATCATAAGACAGCACTCCTTTTTCATCTTTTCTATCAGTGTTGACAGATGAAAAGTGTTCAGACACAAAAACTCTTTATTGAGGGAGGCTAGCGGGAAAAGGAATCTTTTTTTTTATTTTACAAATAGTAACAGTAATTATCAATTTGAGAGGTGAAAGAGGAATACATATGCTAAGGATTTTCTATAAGAAGAGACGGTCCAAGAAAAAGTTTTCTAAAATAAGTAACCAATTTGTAAAGGATAGTAGTGACGTTGCAAAATGCATAGTTGATAACTTATCCTCATTAAAGGAAGTCTTTGGCAAGACAGATGATGTCCTTTTTAAGGAATTTGAAGTTTTTTTTCATGAGTCAAAAAAAGTATTTATTTGTTTTTTAGACGGTATGGTGAATGAAAACTATATAAATACCCATATCTTGAAACCGTTAATGGAGCCGAATTTTGCAAATGATTGTTCGAGTGAAGAGAGTTTGCTAACAATCATAAAGAAAAGGATCTTAACAGCGACAACTGTTCAGGAACTTAAGAAGATGGATAAAGTGGTAGAAAGTGTTTTATCTGGAGAAACGGTTCTTTTCATCAATGGATTTAATATTGCAATATCAGTAAGTACCCAAGGTTTTGAATCAAGAAGTGTGGAAGAGCCTGAAACGGAATCCAATGTAAGAGGGCCACGCGATGGATTTAATGAAGTTTTAAAGGTAAATACCATGTTAATTCGCAGAAAAATTCAAAACCCGAATTTAATATTTGAGGATATGAAGATTGGTAAACAAACAAAAACCAATATCCGAATTGGCTATATAGAAGGGATAGCAAATACTAAGGTTGTCGAGGAAGTAAGGAAACGACTACAACGAATCGATACGGATGCAATATTAGAATCTGGTTATATTGAACAATTTATTGAAGATAGTCCTTTTTCACTATTTCCTACTATTGGAAGTAGCGAAAAGCCCAATAAAATTGCTGCCAAATTATTAGAGGGAAGAGTGGCCGTCATCTGCGATGGAACACCTTTTGTATTAACTATACCCTTTCTTTTTATTGAGGGTGTACAAGTTGAGGAAGATTATTATTCTCGGCCAGTTTTTGCTTCATTTATGAGATTACTGCGTTTATTAGCTCTATTTATTTCCATTGCCACACCGCCTTTTTATGTTGCACTTACCACCTACCATCAAGAGATGGTGCCTTCACTTTTGCTGGCAACAATGGCTGCAGCGGAGGAGCGTGTACCATTTCCTATATTCATTGAGGCACTCATTATGAGCATTGCCTTTCACCTGATAAAAGAGGCGGGAGTCAGGATGCCTAAACCAGTAGGATCGGCAATTAGTATTGTAGGTGCACTAGTTGTTGGAGAAGCAGCAGTGCAAGCTGGTTTGGTCAGTACCCCAATGGTCATCGTCATTGCCATTACCGGGATTTGTGAATTTGTTGTTGCAGCCTTTATAGATGCAGTTATATTATCTCGGATATTTCTGCTTTTCTTGGCAGGCACATTTGGATTATTTGGCATATTAATGGGATTTCTGGTTTTATTAGGGCACTTGTGTTCACTTAGTTCTTACGGTACTCCCTATTTAACTCCGCAGGCACCCATTATCTGGAGTGAATGGAAGGATTCTATTATTCGTCTCCCATTATGGCTGTTTAAATCTCGGCCTCAATCGATCACGCGGAAGGCATCCAGAAGAGAAGGTAATAATAACAAACCAACGAGCCCAATAACTAGCAAAGGAGAGGATTAAGGTTGAAAAAGGGGCTGTTATTGTTAACTTGCCTTGCCATATTATCCGGATGTTGGGACAGAACTGAATTAAAGGAGCTGGGAATCGCTGTAGGGGTTGCAATTGATAAGGATGCTGACACAGGTAATTATATCTTTTCATCGCTCATGCTAAGACCAGCATCCTTTAGTGCTCAATCTAATAGTACTACTCGTCCATTTGAAGAGGTCGTTACAAATGGAAAAACGATATTTGAAGCCATAAGGAAAGTAAATCTGATATTTGATCGCAAGGTTTTTTATGGACACAATAAGATAATCCTGATTAGTGAGGAATTGGCAAAAGAAGGGATTTTACCGATTCTTGACGCTTTTCAACGAGGAAAAGAATTCAGGGAATATGTGTACATTTGTATTGTAAAAAATGCCAAAGCAAGTGAGATATTAGCCTCAAGCACAAATGCGGCAACAATCTTACCTGCTATCCATTTACGGAATTTAGTTAATCATACGGACATACAGTTTAATGCAGCAAAAATAGATCTTCTCAATTTTTACAAACAGACGTTAGCAAGCGGAATTACTCCAGTAGTTGGTGTGTTGGAATTTGAAAAAGACAGATTTTCAAAAAAACATGTAAAAATATCAGGTGGAGGTGTTTTTAACAAGGATAAATTAGTTGGATATTTAAATGAAAAAGAAACAAGAGGTTACCGTTGGGGCAAAGGAGAAGTAAAAACGGCAGCTATATCAGTACCCTCACCAGTAAATGAAGAACGGTTTGACACAGTTGAAGTGAAAAACGTAAAGTCTAAAATAAAGCCAACAATAAAAGGAGATGAAATATCTTTTACCATTAGTGTCAACGGTGAAGGAATTATCGCTGAACAGCAATCAATTGCTACATTTGAAAGCCAAACAGAAAGGCTTGATTATTCGAGGAAAATAGAAGGGAAAATGAAGAAAATAATAGAAAAAGAAATACAAATGGCAATGGAGAAGGCGCAAAAAAAGCTTAAGTCTGATATTTTGGGTTTTGGCAACGCCTTAAACCAAGAAGATCCAAAAACATGGAATAAAGTAAAAAAGGATTGGAAGGAACGATTTACTGAAGTTCCATATACAGTAAATGTTAACTTTTCAGTAAAGACTACTGGGTTGATGCGAGGGCCCTTCCAACCCAGATATTAACGTTTGAATAGAAGTACAGCAGTATGATAAGCAATCAGTAGGAGAAAGATGATAATAAATAGGAAAGAGCCAATTAATATTATGCTTGATAACATATCGGCCTTCTTTATTATATCAAGAATTAACATCGCGCTCTCTCCTTTGTTTGGAAGTTTCACTTTTATGCTTTAAAAAAATAACAATTAATAATAGTACAGTCATAAGGTTAATCATTACCATAACAAACCAATGAACTTCGGAGCCAAGCCATCTATGGTAGATCATACTATCAAAACGAAAAATATTGTAAATAGGAAAGATGGGGCCCAGAATAACGATCACCCATTTTGGATCTTTGATTCTAAATATCCAAGTAACGGCAAGGACAGCGCCGTAAAAGTGCAGACTCATTTTGAAAAATCCACCGATAAAAATGACTAATATGGCTAATAAGTCTACATTCGTTATGATGTCAGCGATATTAATCGCTAATAGGACATGAAGTAAAGGAAGCGCAGAATTCGCTGTTAACTCTGGTCCCAACATGGAAATTAGAACGATTAAAGAAAAGATGATAAAAAATGTAGACAAGGCTATAGCAAACAAGGAGACTTTCCTTATTTGTTCCTGCTTTCTAACAAAGTGCCAAAACATGATAAAAACGACCAACTCACTAAAGGGAAAAGTGACAACTTCTACTAAGGTTTTTCCTAAAACCGGTTTTAAGCCATTTCCCAAAACGGGAAGTAAGGCCCTTATATTAAAATGACCCGAAAACATTGTAATAATATAAATGAAAATAAGAAAAATAATAAAGACTGGCAATAAGATTTCAGCCATTCTTGCCAGAACCTCAAAGCCTAAAGTAAGTATATAAGCGGTAACAATGATAAATAAATAAAGAATAACAATACGAGGTGTCAAAGGTAAAGCAGTCGCTTTAATCAATTCGCCAAATTCATAAAAATTAAAACTGGCACCACTCAGGAAATAAGCGCTGTAAATAAAAAGTAAAGGGATAGCTAATTTTCTTCCTATTGTACCATCCAGAATATCTGAAAAATTCTTATTAGGATAAAGTTTTGGGAATTGTGTAAATACCCATACAAGGCCTGATCCGATACATGAGGCAATTAAAACAACAATCCAGGCATCCTGCTTTGCTTTTATCCCAAGTGCGAAAAGGGTAGTACTCCCAATCTCAAATAACATTATTAGAAAAAATAATTGTACTCTAGTGATATAAACCATACTTATATAACCGCCTTAAGTTATAGTATAGAGATGATGTTTTAATTAAGGTGATTTACATTTATTTAGTTGTAAGCATTATTATTCATTTTGGACAAAAAGAATGTTGACTAAACTAGCGATATTGATTTAGCTAAATGCTCAGCCAAATCACCTACTTCTATATAATCGTCATGACGTTTTCTATTCCCTAAGGCACTTGCATATGCTTGTGCCTGGGACGGTTTTTCAGCAATTAAAACTCTCATATAAACATTCTCCTTTTCCATTAACGTTCTATTTCCTGCTCTTTACGATTTCTGGAAAACAGCTTAAAACTGGTTCGCTTTGGTTTCTCTTGTTGTTTGTCATGCTGCTGTTTTTCACGATTTAAGGCTGCTTCCTTTTTCAGCCTGTATACATCCTCAAATGAATGAGTTTTTCAAATTCCTTCATTGCCTATCTACAATACCGTTACACGCTCATCTCGATGATGTTTTAACGCTCCCATCATCAGAGATCTCTCCTTTTTCATCTTTTCTATTAGTGTTGATAGAAAAGATGAAAAAAGTGTTCAGACACAAAAACAGGCTGTGGAGAAAACTTTCTCGACAGCCTGAAAATATACTGGAACAAAACACCATAACGGCATATTTCTTATTTATCGAACTGTTTGTTTCTCTTATACAGTCACAGTCGATAATGTTTCTAATAGGTACTGATTGACCACTGCTTTTAAACGTTCCTGACGGCCGGATTTGTTCTTGATTTCTCCAAGGCTTAATGCATATTGCTCCAGCTTGTGGAAATCCGCTCTGCCTTCCACAATCTCTAAGCCAATGCCTTCTGTGAAGCTGCTGTATCTGTCAGCGATTACATCCTCTAATACTCTATCCTCAAGGAGTTTATT
>NZ_JASATP010000090.1:0-11282 GCF_038440375.1 Bacillus sp. OTU530 | reverse complement strand
AGCCTATATTTTGTATTTGAAATGAAGTTTATCCTGCCTTTTGTTGATTAAAAATAAAGTTTGATAATTTATAAAAAAGATTGATAATTTGAAACAAGGTTTGATAAAAAAGTATGTCTTTTTTAGGCTAAACCCTTATAAGGGTTTAGCAACTTATTTTGATTAAACTTTTTTATAAAATCATGTATTTGTATGGGGAAAAAAAGCTTGTTTTTATCAATCTTTTTTCAAAAAGCGTATTATTACCGTAACGATAAATCAACGATTGAAGAGTATTTTTAATTAGACTTTTTTATAAATTTACAATTTTCGATAAAATAGGAGGATTTTGGTATTAATTGACGAATAATATTTTTCAACTCAAAACGGGAGAGGAGGAATGAGTATGAAAAAGTTTAAAATGAGTGTTGTGGCATTGGTAGCTGCGTTGTTGGTCCCTTCTTCTGCATTTGCAAACACCATATCCCCTTTAGGGGCTGGGGAATGGGATTACTTAGGAGAAGAAACTCTTTATTCTTATGGTGCTGAAAGTCATGTGTATGCCTCTGGTGGTGGAGATTATAAGATTTGTAGGGATTCTTACGTGGGTCCAACTGGTGATGTAAAAGTTGAATTATGGGAGTACGATCCTGATAGTTATAATGATTATGTAGGAGCAAGATATTTAGCACGAGGCGAATGTGGATATTTCTATAATATTGGTGGCTTTGTTGATGGAAGTCAAGCGGAATTTTTTGCGAAATCAAGGACTAGCAGTACGATACATTTAAGCTTTTGGGATTGATTCGTAAAGGCTAAAATGAAGGATGGTAAAGATCGAACCGATAGGCTGCAGGGTAAAGCATCGTTTTAAAAGTATTTTTTTGTTTTATGATGATAAATCCTTTAGTTGAGTTGAATGAATAGGGTTACGATGTTTTGAATAAAGTCGCAATGTGTACAAAAAAGTTGCGACGTTTTGATGCTTTTAAAGAATTCTAAGTGAGTTTTAATCAAACCTTTTTATAAAACGGAATGTTCATTCAAAAAGAAAAGACTCTATTTTGATCATCTTTTTTCAAAATGGATTCTTTTTTTGTGCCGTAGAATATGGGTTTGCTGAACGTTTTTGATTAAACTTTATTTTAAAGATACACCTCACTTTTAAGATAGCAAAAGTATGGGAAAATGGCTAATTTATGTGCTTAGTTCCAGCATTCCTGTAACTAGACAAATAAAAACACAAAAACACCCCTCTAGGCCGTTGAAAATGAGGGGTGTTTTGCAAAACAGGAAGGGCAAATGGACAAACTTGCAAGTAGAGGAGTCCTTGTCCATTTCCTTGTTAGTATATCTTTGAAATAACTAAAATATGCAGGATTTTATGCAAAAAGTAAGGAGATTTGTCAAAGGATGGGGAGGCCAAAAGCCGCGTCACTTGGGCATTGCATAAAATCCTGCATATGTAATAAATTCGGAGATTGTGAGAAACCCAGTGTTGGCGCGGATGCCCTGGGCATGGCTACTTCCGATAATTAGGGATTATGTCAACTTGACCTGTATAGGATATACAAAAAGGACGTAATCACGTTGATACGTCCTCCCATTATGTCGTTTTTTGACTGTTAGATGGAGAACCTCCTGTTTTTTGGGGTTTCCAAGCAAGAGTTAGTAAAAGCACAAATATATCACAGGAGAACATAGACACCACCATCCCAAGCCCCAAGTCGATATTAAAGTAGTTACGTAAAGGTACAAATAATACCACAAGAAGAGTAGATAATATACAGACAATCCATAATGCTATTCGTACTAACTTCATATTCAACACAGTCTCCCTCAATACTTTATACTTCTAATGTTCTTCGTATTAACCTTAAATGCCAAGGTAGCCAAAATCCAAAAATAATAATGTATACAGGAATAGACCACCAAGTATGCCATCCCTTTAATTTCATATATCCTACGTGAACAAGTATCCATTCAGACAAGAAGGATAAAAGTGTAAAAAGGGCAACGAGCATCCATTTATTTTCCTTCCTTAGGTAATTAAGGAATATTACGGCATAACAAGGAGGGATAACAACATAACTCATGAAATCACCAAGTCCCTCTCTTGTAGGATCTCCTATATCAAATACATCTAATTGGTTGGCCATTATAATCACATCAAACGTAACCGACAAGAAACCACCCACACCAAAAGTAAGGTAAATTTCTCCCCAACTTAATCGTTTTGGCATAAAAAGCATATAAAGCAAAGAAATAGCTCCCAAAACAATAGGAAACCATATACCTTTAGCTGATAAATCTAAGTTTTGGATAAACTTTTCCATAATGTGTCTCCTTTGTTCTCTAATAAAAAACCGTTTATTGGCATCTACATATCTCTAAACGTAATTACTATTATTTGTAAACATCCCTAAAAAATGCATCAATGGGATTGAATAGTATTGATTAAAGACTTTACTTCCGCTTTCGAGGATTATGTAAACAAAAAAGGATCTCATTTATGAGATCCTTCAGACCGTAGACAATAAAGTCAAGTCTTCGTGTTGTTTACTTCTTAATTTTTAAATATTTTTTTCCTGTAAATGGGGTCTTAACCCTTTCCTGCTTGGAAGCCCGGAAATTTTGTCATGCCTCCATCAGCGTATATAGTAATTCCAGTAACGTAACTAGCTTCATTAGAGGAAAGCCATGCGGCAACAGATGCAATTTGTTCAGGTTTTCCGATATAGCCCATTGGAATGAGACTTTCGACCCCGGCTTTTAATTTTGGATCTGAAAATTTTTCCGCATTAATTGGGGTATCAATTGCACCTGGCCCAATGCAGTTCACACGGATTCCTTTCGGAGCAAACTCCAGTGCGAGCGTTTCAGACATCAATTTCATCCCGCCTTTACTGGCTGCATAATGAACGAAGTGTGGCCAGGGAATTACCTCATGAACGCTCGACATATTGATAATCGAGCCTTTTATATTTTTCTCAAGCATATAATCAATAGCTTCCCGGCAACCGAGAAAGGCACCTGTAAGATTTGTGGCGATAACCCGGTTCCAATCTTTAAGAGATAGCTCTTCCGATGGGACCTCATTTTCAACTCCGGCATTATTAATCATGATATCAAGGCTTCCAAAATGTGAAATCGCCTCTTGAACGAGACGTTTTACATCCTCCTCTTTTGTCACGTCTCCTTGAACTGCAATTGCATCCCCGCCAAAACCTTTTACTTGGGTAATCATATCTTGAATAGCAGGATCATCCTTAAAATAATTAATGACAACTTTAGCCTCTTCTTGCCCAAAACGATAAGCCATCGCTTTACCAAGCCCTGTTGAGGCACCCGTAATAACAACCACTTTTCCTTTTAAATCTGGATACATGAAAAGACCTCCTATTTTTTAGTGAACCCTAACAAAATGCCCCCTGCAATCACGAGAATACAGCCGACGATGACAAAAACCATTTGTCGTTTAGATTTTTTCTCATGAAGAAGAAAAACCCCCCCAAGAGTTGAAATAATAATACCGGTTTGGGAGAGTGAGAAGCTGGTGGCCACGCCTATTTTAGGAATGGATAACAAAAGGCCGAGGTTTCCTATTCCCCACAGTATTCCGGTAACAATATTTCGAATCGTATACTTATTAAATGGTTTGTGGCGGAAGGTTAGAAGAAACGCCCCAATCAGCATCCCTACTGCTTGAGGAAGAATGACGGACCAGCCATTTAAGTTGAACCATCGCACAATCACGACATAGGCTAAATACCCTGCTGTAGAAATCAATAATAGGACATAACCTTTTTTCACGGCTTTATTATTATCCTTATCGTCCTTATCTCTTACGGTAGTAAAGATTACCCCGACGATTATAAGAATTATTGCGATAGTGCCAATTATGATTACGTTACGGGTTGTCCATTCTTTAAAAACAATAACCCCGACGAGGGATGCCGCCACCAATTGCATGCCGGTAGAAAGAGGAACTGTTTTTGAAACCCCTAGGTATTTAACAGTCCAAAGCTGGTTCCGTTGGCCGACCGCCCAAAACATACCTGAGAGAATTCCGATGATAAAAGTAAGAGTGTCAAGCGGCGGGTGGACGGTAAAATATAAAACAATTGAAAAAAGTAATGCACCGACAGTTATTCCTAACGTTTGGCTGAAAGCATCTCCGCCAAGCTTTACACTAACCAGAACTATGCTGCCCCAACATAGGGCTGGAATAAGAGCTAATAAAATACCAGCCAAGTTCAAACCCTCTTTTCATTATTTATAAAGATATAATTACCAATCGCCGAAAAAATACTCAAATATTGCGATTGTAAAGCATCGAGGGACGAGCGCTTATTTTTCTTGCATTTTCCGTACGGACAAAAAAGCGTAAATGATTGACCAGCCGCCTAGACTTCCACTGTCAATGTACGCATAAACGTTGAAGCTGAAATTGAAGATTAGTCAAGTTTTCTAATGAAGTTAATAGGGGGAGGAAGGGATATAGAGATAATCTCTTTTCCCTTTTTCCACTTATACTTCCGCCTTCGAATGTTATGTAAACAAGCAGCCTAAAAAAGGCTGCTTCAGACTGTTGAAAAACAACTTCGATATACATCTTTAAATTTTATATTTTGGTATTTGGCTCTGTTAAACTGTGTTGTTAATTATTATTGAAGTAATGGTAGGTTTTTGTTATAAAATTCTAAATATTGACACTTTAGAGATTCTAAATTATGATAGTAATGTTGAATTTGGTAAAAAAAGGAATAAAAGAGGAGGTTTAATATGGCAAAAGGTTCGCTGTTCGTTGGTTGGGGTGAAATTATACCAGGGCGTGAGAAGGCGGCACAGGCTTCACTCAACAATGCAATGCAATACATTATACGATTGCAACAGGAAGGAAAGGTTGACAGCTTTGAGGTAGTAGCTCTTGAGCCGCACGGCAGCAATCTTAATGGCTTCGTCCTTATCACAGGGGACAGGGAGACCGTGGCTCAACTACGAGCAGAAGATGAGTTTGTCTCGGTTATGGTTGGAGTGCAACTGGTACATCGGTATGTGAGGGTTGTCGGTGCCTACACAGGGGCTGAGCTGCAATCATTACTTGCGATGTGGGACGAACAAGAAGATAAACTATTCGTTGAATAAAATGGCTAGGAAGAAATTATTGGAGTTCTTTTAAGATTGCATTAATGGGAAACGATAGTTCAGACTGAATCGCCTAGTGCTGGCGGTTTTTCTTTTTGTAAAGGCTCTATTTACTCTATAAATATTTGTACATGTGAGCATTAATAGGCTTTTTGCATCCGACTCGTTAAGTGCAATAATTTTCCCTCTTATTTTCTCCATTTTTTCTAAATCAGTCATAAATTCCACTTTCTATCCTTACGAAATTTTAATATATATGAAACTTACTAGTGTAACTAATGTGAAGAATAAGAACTACACATTGAATTTTTACGAAAAAGCCTTTGGGAAAGTTTCAAATATCAACAATCTACTTTAAACAGAGCCTTGTATTTAAGACAAGTATAATCAACATAAAGAGGGATTCGATTAAAGGAGGTAATTTCATATGGATTTTGTTTCAAATAATAATCAGATGTGCTCTTTTAGCGAGTTATTGGATACAATTGAAAAATTGCCTAAAAAGCAAGAAACAATTCTTGTTGGAATTGATGGATGTGGGGGTTCAGGAAAGAGTACATTTGCTAATACGTTGCAGACAATAAAACCTGCCATAACAATTGTTCATAAGGATGATTTTTATTTTCCTTCTTCCCAGATCATAAAAGGAAGTCCCAATTCTAAACCAGTTGGTGCTGATTTTGATTGGAACCGCCTATTAAGACAAGTAATTCATCCTCTTAGTCAAAATCAAGATGGTTACTATCAACGTTACGATTGGAACGTTGATGAATTGACAGAATGGCATCTAGTTCCTATTGGTGGAATTGTTATAATTGAGGGTGTCTACGCTCTTCGTAAAGAACTTGAACATACATATGATTTTAAGATTTGGGTGGATTGTCCTCGCGAAATTCGACTTACAAGAGGTCTTGAAAGAGATGGAGAAGAAGCTCGTGATATGTGGGAAAACAATTGGATGATTTTAGAGGATATTTATGTAAGGCAACATAAACCCCATGCAAAAGCAAACCTTGTCATAAATGGGACAAAATGAATCCTATGTAACTTCCGAGAACGAAGGTTATGGTGCGACAAGATGTCGCTTTCATATAGTGTAGCTTACGCTACTAGTTTAGACGCAAAGACTATCCCTGTCCGAAACTGCGTACCTGGTAATGATATTATCCCCTTTAAGTAGACACACTGAAGACTGCAATATACTGTTTACTTAAGGGGGATTTTTTATGGAGAGAAAAATTAAAACATATACGGCAGAGTTTAAATATAAAGTCGTTCGAATGTATCTGGAAGGAACTGACGGATATAAAACAGTAGGCTCTAAAATGGGTATTCATGGAATCCTGGTTTCAAGGTGGGCAAAGGCTTATCAACTTGAAGGTATGCAAAGGTTAGAAGAAAAAAGGGGAAAGAACTTTCGGTCTAAAGCGAGTCTTATTCAGAATGAGCCTAGGAATCAAGAAGAGAAAATCCGACGTCTAGAAGCAGAGAATGCATACTTAAAAAAGCTCTTAGAAGTTCGAAAAGAAGGGATAAGTCAAGAGAAAGAACAGTAGCGTATAGGGTGATTCAGGAACTAAGTCAGATTTACCCTGTTCAGCTCCTATGTCAGATTGCAGGGGTATCGAGAAGTGGCTATTATAAGTGGCTTATGCGCCAAACATCACCATCGAAGAAGCAAATAGACGATCAGGCTCTTATGGAAAAGATTCTGCAATGTCATGAAATCCATAATGACATATATGGCTACTTGCGTGTAAAAACTTGGTTATTTCAGTATCACCAGTTAATTGTAAACCATAAACGAGTGTATCGCCTCATGAAAAGAATGGGTATTCAGGCTAGAATTCGTCGTAAGAAACAAAAATACTTTGGTCATAAGGAGGCTTGGGTGATTTCAAAAAATCATCTCAACAGAGAGTTCCAAGCCACAAAACCAAACGAAAAATGGGTAACGGATGTTACTTATTTAGTGTTCGATCAAAAGAAGCATTATTTATCTGTTATTCTTGACCTTTTTAACAACGAAGTAATTGCCTATCAAATTAGTAAACGAAATGACCTGAAACTCGTTACGGATACCGTGAAAATGGCTGTTAAAAAACGAGGAGGAAATGGAACCTTACTTCATAGTGATCAGGGATACCAGTATACATCTCGGCAATATAACCAGCTCCTCCAGAGATTTAACATAAAGGCTAGTATGTCCCGAAAGGGAAACTGTTTAGACAATGCTTGTGCTGAAAGTTTTTTTAGCCATTTTAAGACTGAATGTTTTCATTTTCACCAGTTCTACTATGAATCTGAAGTTAAACACGCTGTACGAAAGTATATTAAGTTTTATAACACAGACAGATTTCAAAAAAGATTAAACAACCTTAGCCCCCTTGCATATATGGCTAAGGTTGCATAGGTATTCTATTGCTGTCTACATACTGTCTACTTGACGGGGGTAAGTTCAAAAAACAAGAACATCCAAGGAAGGAACACTTCCGAAGTTCGTCCGATTACCTCCAGGCCTAGACGGGATCCAAAGATAACTGCAATTAATACAAGAGCATGAATAAATGCAATAGGAGTTTCCGGCATCACTTGTGTCACCATAAAGTCTCCTATATTCCTAAGAACTAGCGAAGACAGAAGGAGAGTAAAACAAAAAAACAAGCAGGAAACTGCTTTACCCACCCATTTCCCCATAACTTTTTCATTTATTTCAAATAGTGTATAGTTCGGAAATGCATTTGAGATAACATTATAGAGAGAAACTAATAATAGCCCAATTACCAATCCAAAAATAAGAGAAATCCATACATCTTGCTTGGCGATCGATACAAGACTTGGTGGTATGACTAAAATGGAAGTTCCAACCGTGTATAAAAGAACCAGAATACAAAATTGAAGTCTACTTAATTTTTGATTATCCAACATTTTTTCCACCTTATTGACACATATCAATTTTCATTTTATTCTTTCCAATTCACGTTAATTAAAAACGATGGTTTTTATCATTTTCCGACAGAAGACCTCCACTTCAAGCACGTGATGGGCGTAGCCCAGTGGTAAGTGGGGGATGAATGTCGACTAGGCAATCGCCTAGCCTGTTTGGTGAATAGGAAATGCAACTAGACAAACGTATGTTCTTTTGATAATATGTAATTACCAAAATGAACCAGAAGGGAGAAGGAAGGAATGAAGAAGTGCTATTTTTCCAATCGAATCTATAAACACAAGGTCCCCCACGATTTGAATCAGGAACTCTCTCATTCTCTCCGTCTCTATAATAGAGCCATGCGCACGGCTTATGCTTGGCAAACAAAACATCTACGCACGGGGAACAAGCCGTATGAAGGCACTCTTCACCTTGCGATTAAGAAACGATTTCAACTGGATGACTACTATACGAATAGCGCAGTCCAACAAGCAAATGCGCTTCGTACATCGCAAAAGGAATTACAGGTGTTGTATCTGAAACAGGCAGATGTTACTGTTCAGTCGATTCAAAAGAAGTTAAAAAACGAACGCCGCAAGCTTACAGCATTGCGAAACATGAAGCAATCAATTGCGACTGGAAAACCGAAGCTGTACAAACGAATGGGATATCAGATGCATCAAGCGGCTTCCGGTGCGGTATATGCGCTTCATCATAAGAATGAGACGCATATTTGGTTTTCCCTCTATCTGTTTGAACACCGGCATCTAGATAAAGAAATCAAACGCCTCAAGGCAAGAATCGGACAACTCCAGCATCGTCTCCTTCGGCAGGAGCAGAAAAAGGAGAAATTGAAACAGACGATTTCTTCTGCTTTGTTTGGCTCTCGTTCCTTCTTTCGTAAGCAGTATACAATGGAGCAGGATCAAAAGAGCCATGTAGCATGGAGACAAGCATTCCGTCACAAACGAAACGCCAGGATGACAATCTCTGGACGGAAGGATGCGAAGTATGGGAACTTTGTGTTCCAATATGATGCACAAAGCCAAACCTTACACGTCAGAAGTATTACGGGACAAGCGCTTATACTTCCCTATGTGTATTTTCCTTATGGACAAGATCAGGTGCAAGAATCTATCGCCACGCAGCTTTCCTGTCAGAACAAAAAGAAGTATGGCAAGCCAATCGGTTGGTCCATCGAAGACCATGGTACGTACTACATCATCAAATGCATGATAGAAGAACCAGAACATCCTCATATCAATTATTCAAAAGCAGACGGTGTCATTGGTGTAGATCTCAACTACAATCATATTGCTTTCTCCCATGTGAATGGACAAGGACAATTACTTTCCTCCTCCTGTCTCTATTTCTCTTTAGAAGGAAAACGAAGCGGACAAATCACAAAAATTCTAGAAGCAGAAGCGATTCGTTTGGTGGATATCGCGATTCAAAGAAATAAACCGATTGTTTTAGAAGTATTAGATACAACTCTATCAAAGTCTGCCAGCCGTTACCGCAAGCGGAAGCAAAATCGAAGAATGAGCATGTTTGCCTATAAAAAGATGCAGGATGGCATTCACAGCCGAGCTGCTAAAATGGGAGTCGCTGTGTTTGAGGTGAATCCTGCCTTCACAAGCCAGATTGGGAAGATGAAGTATATGAAACAGATGCATATTTCCATCCATCAAGCGGCGTCCTACGTCATTGGCAGGCGCGGCATGAACTTGAAGGAACAGGTGCCAAAGGTGTTGCAAACCTATACAGAACGTAAGGATGGGGAGCACCACTGGAAACAATGGAGTGTGTTGACAAAAGCCTTCAAAGCGCTTCGCCCGCACGTATTCTATCATGTATCGGGCCAATCTTATCCATTATTCAACAAAGAGATTTGTAACTATGGGCTGACACAAGCAGAACGTGATACTTTGCAGAAGTATGTACCAAAAGTTTGGTTAGAAGAAAGGGAAGCCTGACTTCGTTTGGAATGGCATTATCTGTTCTTGCATCACCATCATTTTGCCGCAAAAGCCAGAAGGATTGAGCTCCAGAATGGTGGGCGCATTGGTGCAAGAACATCGCAACACGTATAGGGTGAAAAAAGAGAAGCAACTATCACTACTTGTACGTGACAAGGTCACCTCGGTGACTTTGTCACGTACAAGGAAGTGTGAGCTCTCCCTATTTGCCCTATGAGAAGCCTGTTGAACGGCTCTGTATTTCGCTTCCTAGGAAGAGGATACAGAATCTCCCACCTCAAGGAGCATTAGCGAGTAGGTGGGGGTAGTTCAATAGAACTTGAAGACAGGTGATTTGACATAAGGGATGTTTCCAAAACAAAACTTTTACTTTCGAGCGCCGCTCTCTATTCCAAATTCAATCTTAATTTTCATGATATATACCTTTTCAGGGTCAATGCCGTATATCTACATGAATATAATCATCCTAAAAGCAATATCATAAAAAAACTATTGGTAAGCAGCTAGTTGGCTGCTTATTTTTTTAATCACAAAAATGCTTGCAAAAGTTACGTAATCTATGAATCTCCTTCGAAAATTATTAAGATAAGGCTACAAAAGAACAGGAGGGTATAATATTGAACCAACAAAACAAATGCAAACGCTTCCTTATATAGAAGAGAAAAACGCTTAACCTTGTCAAAAAAGAGCTATAAGCGGCAGAGGGTTCCTGTCTGATTAGTGATATTTTTAAATGAAAATGATCATTTTGAGTGAGATATAAAAAAATGAAATATTTGATGAATTTATTTTTAATTATGATATACTAATTACGGATTATCAGATAAATAGTATAACTCAATTGAGGAGGATTTATTAATATGATAAATGTTGCTATTAACGGGTTTGGTCGTATTGGAAGAATGGTATTTCGTCAAGCGATCAAAGAAAGCGCATTCCAGGTTGTAGCCATTAATGCGAGCTATCCGGCAGAGACGTTAGCACACCTGATTCAGTATGACACCGTACACGGGAAGTTTGACGGTACGATAGAGGTATTGCAAAATCACTTATTGGTAGATGGTAAGCTGGTTCAGCTTCTGAATCAACGTAATCCGCAGGAGCTTCCTTGGAAGGAACTTGGCGTAGATGTTGTGATTGAAGCAACAGGAAAATTTAATTCGAAAGAACAAGCAAGTCTCCACCTAGAAGCAGGGGCAAAGAAGGTCATTTTAACGGCTCCTGGTAAAAATGAAGATGTTACGATC
>NZ_JASATP010000089.1:0-11476 GCF_038440375.1 Bacillus sp. OTU530 | reverse complement strand
CTCAATGGCGATTGCCACAAATTTTGCTGAACATATTGAAGAAGGGCAGAAAACGGCACAATATCTCATTTTCCCGCCTATTATGGTAATCATACCGTTGGTTATGTTACTTGTTTCCATGATTCGAAATAAAAATAGATTGAAATCAAAAACATAATAACCTCTATGCTATCCAAAGCCACCGAATTTAAACAAATCCGAGGGCTTTTTTAACTTCCTAGATCGGGAATTATGTTAACTTCACATGAATAGAATATACATTGTTCCTTGTTCAACTACGAGGCAGAATAGTTAAAAAAATCAACTAGATTTGTTGGATTAAATTATTTTCCAATGGTTATTCTAAACAAAAATGCAAGAAAAGGGGGATTACGCATGACCACCGATAAAGAATTAAATCCAATGAATGTGATGAAACCACTAAATTTTAGTTCAAATACAGGAGATGAGAGCCAAGCTTTAACGACAATGGAAGTGGGTAAACTATGGGCTACCTATATGGGAAACAGTATGTCCATTCAAATTTTGAGTTATTTTCTTCAACATTGTGACGATGAAGATATTAAGACGCTATTGGAAAATGGTTTAGCCTTATCAAAGGATTTCACGCAGAGGATAGAAGGATTTTTAAAAAAAGATAATTTTCCTATACCTGCTGGATTTACTAAAGATGATGTAAACCTTGGTGCCCCACGTTTATACGCAGATGAATTTTACCCTCATTATTTAAAATATGCTGCTAAGGCAGGTCTTAGCATTTACGCAATAGCGCTTCCCTTAGTAATAAGAGAGGATATAAGAGAGTTTTTTGTTTATTGTAATCAATGTACTACAATCCTTTTGGGGCAAATTAACAATGTTTTAATGGGAAAAAAGTTTATTGCAAAACCTCCTATCATACCAACACCAAAAGGAATTGATAAAATTGATGACCAAAGCTACTTACAGGGCTTTATTGGAGATACCCGACCATTACAGGCATTAGAAATCATTCATCTTTATGATAACATTGAGAATAACACAACAAGTAAGGCATTATTATTGGGATTTCATCAAATAGTTCAGGATAAAAAGATAAAGGCTTTGTTTAAAAAAGGTTTAGACATGACTGATAAAGCCGTAAAGCAGTATCAGGAAAAGCTTCACATTGAACACATGTCATCACCGGCGTACCTAGACCATTTGGTTACAACATCTACATACCCTCCTTTTTCCGATAAAATAATGCTATTTCATAAAGTGGACATGTTCGCAATGAAGATAAGGGCATTCGGAAACTCACTGGCGGTAACTGCAAGAAGAGATATAGATATGTTATATATAAGAACTCTTATTAACATTGGACTATTTGTTGACGACGGTGTAAATATCTTAATTGATAAAGGTTGGTTGGAATCACCACCAAAAGCGTATGACAGAGTTTAAGTATGCAATTGGAACAGCTTGAACAGATTCGAATTGCAAGCTAGGCGAAAAAAATTTAGAAAAGGAATAGAACAATGTGGCGAATAGTAAAGAAGCATTGTTGTGGAGTATAGCACTTCCAGGTTTTGGTCAATTACTTAATGGAAAGTACCTCAAAGGGATAATTTTTATTTCATTAGAATTTATTATAAATGTTCAATCACATTTTAATAAAATAATTTTGCATAGTTTTAACGGCGACATCAAAAAAGCCATTGAATGTACCGAATATCAATGGATTATGTTTTATCCTTGTGTTTACTTTTTTGCAATGTGGGATGCTTACAAGGATGCGGGTGGAGGGAAGGGACCATATTCTTACTTACCATTTGTTTTTTCAGCCTATTTTGTTACTGTGGGATTAATGTATTCCGAAAAAATAAAAATATTTGGATTAGTATTTGGAACAGTTTGGTTTCCAATGTTATGTGTAATCCCTGGAGTGGCAATGGGGATACTATTGAAAAAAATCTTAAGAAATGGATAGCATTGTTTTTTCCTTTTGAATTTGTTGATCTAACAGAATTTATGCAGGCTCTTTTAGGCAGGTGCTCACGCAAAATGGTTACTCCGACTTTTGTGAGGTATTACACTTAAACTATCGGATAATTTAATTGAGCAAGAAACTCAAAATTTTAAACTTCCGCTTTCGTTAATTATGTGAACAGATCGCTTAGCTGGGGAGTATTTTTTGTATAATCCTAGGTACCTAACTTCCAATAAACCTCCCATGTTATACGATATACATTGTTCCTTGTTCATCAAACGTTACAGGATAGTTTTAAATCGAATACCTATAAAGATTGCAGAAACCTTCTTATTCATAAAATAAATCTCTCAGGGTTACATTAAAAATAAAACTAGGAGGATTGCATGATGAGTTCACAGCGAACACCTATCACATCATCAGAATTGGCTAATTTGTGGATGGCTTATCAAGAAAAGACCATGATTATCAGGATATTAGATCATTTTATAGAACATGCCGATGATGAAGCAAAGCAACTGTTACAGTCCCATTCTAACACTGCCGCCAAAAATGTAGAGGCGATTACAAACATTTTGCATCAAGAGGGAGCAGTAATTCCCATCGGCTTTACAGAAAAAGATGTCTATAATGGAGTCCCAAAGTTATATGATTACATGTACGATATCATGTATTTGCACATGATGACTAAAGTAGAAATGAGCCTGTATTCACTTTTTGTAGGCATGTCTTACCGGAAGGATATTGAAGATTTTTTTATCAGTTTGACTGCGGAGTCTCAAGCGATGAATAGCCAATCCACCCAATTGCTTTTAGAAAAAGGCGTTTTGGTACGCCCACCCTTTGTGTCAATGCCAACAAAAGTTGGATTTGTACAGAGTACAAATTACACGGAGGGGTTAAAGTTGTTTGGTGAACTAAGATCTCTTAATACGGTTGAAGTTTCCCTTATCCATCACGCGATTGAAACAAATCTTGTAGGAATGCAATTAATGATTGGATTTGCTCAAGTGGCCACTGATAAGGAGGTACAGGACTATTTTGTCAAAGGGATGAAACTTTCAGAAAAGATAGAAACTTCTCTAGGTGAATTTTTACGCCAAAGTTTTATTGAGCCCCCTGCCACTCATG
The DNA here is from genome assembly GCF_038440375.1 of Bacillus sp. OTU530. Classification (NCBI taxonomy): domain Bacteria; kingdom Bacillati; phylum Bacillota; class Bacilli; order Caryophanales; family Bacillaceae; genus Bacillus; species Bacillus sp. OTU530. Next base: position 8,394 of record NZ_JASATP010000089.1, on the reverse strand, counting down.
CCGGAAAAGCAACCACGTCGAAAATTGCGCCTTTTTCTGAGAAATTGATGATGTACAACACCAGCTTGCTCACTTCATTTGGACTCGGAAGTAATGCACTGGGCGGGGCTTTTAGTTTAAGGAGCGACCTACCAACAAAAATGACCTTGCTGGCAAAAGATATTTTCTCTTTTGCTCAGGATGGCGGAAAACTTATGATTAAAAACGGCTGGATGGAAGAACCTCCACAAATTGAAGATCGAAATCAGCTCACTACATAATCGTTTTATCATGATAGGACTTATTATTTCCATTCTGCTTTTCAACCTAATTGCGTTCAAAACAAATCAGCATCTTACAAAAAATCAAATTGTTCATATTTGGATGTTTACAATTTCGTTTCAGGCACTTTTTGATACCTATATTGATATAAAGTACCATGGGTACTGGTACTTTACCAAAGATGTGGATTGGGAGTCTCTTATTGCCGTTATTGCTCTGGTTCCACCTGTAAATATGATGTTTTTAAATTGGTATCCGTTTCAATCATCGAGAAGTAAGAAGATCCTTTATTTTATTTATTGGTGCATCAGCATTTTATTGTATGAGCTGCTTACGTTACTACCAGAACCGTTTGGCTATTTTCATTACGGTTGGTGGAACATGAGTTATTCAGCTATTGCAGACCCTATTTTGTTGTCCTTGCTATTGATGTATTACAAATGGATATGTAAGATTGAAAAATCATCGTAAGGTAAGTAAAGTGACTTCCTTCCTACATCTTTGATTACGTGAACAAAGAACCCTCCAGTTACGATTTGGAGGGGTTTTTATATTCTAAATAAAAGGGAAAAAGCTATACACCGGTTAATGTATAGCTTTCCTTAGAGGTTTAATTTTCTGCATGCTTCACAGCATGCGAACGTCAAATCATTCGGATGCACCAATACTTCTAATTATTGAATACACCCTTATTATGTACTTTGTGCCTAGAATTATTCAACAAAGGAAAAAGCTATCCATAATGAAATGGATAGCCTTCCTCCAGACAGTTAGTTTTGGTCATCCCAACAATATCGCCACCAAGGAGAAATCTATTGCGGGATGTAATCGTATTATAACACTAGGTATTGTAGGGTATACAGGGATTTGCACAAAATTTTACGCGCGGCGATTGAAAAGCATGTTTTTATGTAAGTTTGGCAAAAAAACGGGCTGAAAGTAGCGCCAAATCAGCGTTTTTAGAGGTAGTTTCCTACTTTACACTCACAGCGGAGACTTTATGCCTATACATACTTCCGCTTTCAAGAATTCTGTGAACAAGCAATGTCCTCCAGATCACTTAGATAGAAGGAACTGTATCTGTTCGTCATAAAGGGGTTATGATAGATAGCTCTTTGGAAACGATTCACACTGTTGTTCCTTATTATGCAAAAGAGAAAGTAGCTCAAGTGGTGAAGGAAGAAGAGATTACCATCGAGGATTTCGTAAAATATTGTATTGAAAAGGAACTAAGGGCTAGAGGGTCACTGTAATATTCTTTGTTCGTCAATACTAATGAGTTTGATCGCATGAACAAATACATAAAATACAGGTATTTGAGCAAGATAAACATATAGAGTTTCTTCGTAATCTCTATAAAATTTAGTGGTGAAATGCCCTCCAGTGATCTGGAGGGCATTGTTTGTTTATATAAATTCGAAAATAGAAGTTATGTTCATCTATTTAAAAACAAAATGGTATGGTATTATCAAAAACATGAAGCTGTATTTAGATTTAGACTTGAGGTGAATTAAGATGTATTTCTCCCCATTATTTGAAAACGATGTACCCGTAGTACTCTTCCGTCCTTAGTGGAGTGAGAGTGATTACATCTCTCCGTTAGGGGCATTCGACCTAAATAAAAGACGGAGGGTACAAAAATGAAAAGTAATTGGTTAGGTTCTATATATTTAGCTTTAGCTGCCAGCATTTGGGGTGGTATGTACGTTGTTGTTAAAATTGTAGTATCGGTTATACCTCCACTGGAACTTGTGTGGATGCGTTATGTAGTGGCTCTTGTCGCGCTTTTTGTAATTGGTTTGATAACACGACAAAAATGGCGAATCCATAAACGTGATTTCTTACTCATTATAGCCATTGGGGTCATTGGTAACGCTATTTCAATCGTTGCTCAAGAAATAGGTACAATGCTATCCTCAGCACAAATGGGAGCCATTATAACTTCTTCAACACCAGCATTTATGGTTATTTTTGCTCGTTTACTGCTTAAAGAACGGTTGACCATAAAAAAGGGATTCTCCGTTTGTTTAGCGACCATTGGGGTTTTTCTCATTGTTGGAGTGGATCATGTGAATGTGTCCAGTAAACTTGGTGGTACTTCACTGCTGATTGCGGCTTTAACATGGGCACTCATGTCTGTACTTGTAAAGCGTGTGCCGAATGATTATTCACAAATTGTGGTAACGACCTATTCCATTTTGGTAGCCCTAATCGTGTTAACTCCTTTTGTTTTGCCGCGGTTACATGTAATTACTATCTCTCAACTGACTCACCCGACTATTTGGGGAGGACTCTTATATTTGGGCATTGTCTCAACGGCTGGTGGATTTCTACTTTGGAATCGTGGATTACAACTGCTTAATGCTTCAAGCGGGGGGCTATTTTTCTTCTTTCAACCCGTTGTTGGGACAATACTTGGATGGCTCATTCTAGGTGAGAACATAGGTGTAATGTTTTGGATCGGCTCCATCTTAATTCTCGGTGGTGTTTTATTCGTTATCAACGAGAAAAAATAGTATGTAAAAACCTCTTTAGCTACGGCTTAAAGGGGTTTTTTACATATAAAGGGATATCGCCACATGCCCATCAAGTTAAGAATTTAGAATTACCCCAAAATTATCGTTTTGGGGCATTGTATTTTTGCTAAGTTGATGGGCATGGGGGCGCTAACCCTAAATGGGCTCTTGAAATAAAAATTTTATCTCAATTACTTATACAGATGAAGAACTATCTATAGTTTGTGCGGAAGAAGTAGTACCCTCGCATGTTGAAAATATTGAAATAAGTAACGGATGGAGATGTATTAAAGTGGAAGGACCTCTTGATTTTTCGCTGACAGGAGTATTATCTTCCCTTGCTTCCCCACTTGCTGGAGCTAAAATTAGTATCTTTGCCATTTCTACTTATAACACAGATTATCTTCTAGTTAAGTCAGACACTTTAGAACAAACTTTACAGATATTATCTGAACACGGACATTCTGTCATCTAATAATAATTCGCAATCAAACAAACATTACTGGAATTATCAATAATCTCCTTTGGCTCAAAGCTAAAGGAGATTATTTTAGTATCCTAGATGTATTGAATTCCTAAAAGAGGTAGTACCCGCGAAGCTTGGGGGGCCCGTTTTGACTGCACGGTCGATCAGCGCCGTGATAGGAGCGGCGAGGGGGGGCGGAGTTTCTCTGTAGAGGGCATCTGGGTCGCCGATCAACGTACTCAGTGCCTCCGCCATGCCCTTCTTGGCGTCAAGAAAATCCACGAATAGCAGCAGCCATTCGTGGAGCACCGCCACCGGCTCCCGCTACATCATCAGTTGTGCGGCCGCCTCGATCAGTGCGTCGCGTGTCGGGAAGTGACGGTAGAGAGTGCCGATGCCGACCTCCGCCACGCGTGCGACCTGCTCTAAGATGGCGGCTGCGCCCTGAAATCGCTGCTCGCTCGATTCGTCAAGATCGCACTCGCGATAATACTGAAGAGATGCTCAGCTCGTGGCGCGGACGAGGGTTGATTGCTGAGCCACGCAAGCGCAGCAGCTAGCGAGAACAGGTCATCACCATCCATGTCGGTACGTGCCAGACCCTCGGCCTGAGCGCGAGCGAGAAGTCGCGTGCCTGCCGTGCGCATCGTGACGCATGAAGCGTGGAGTGCGGACTCCGTGTCCTCCTTGGCTGCCATCATCGCGTCCACAACACCTTGATAGTTGCCCGTGAATGCAACGACGTCGCGTAGCCACGACACGAGTGCATCATCGGGTGAACTCGCAGTTTCGAGCTCACGTGCCTTTATCGTAAACTCGTCGAAGCTTGCGCGGAGCAAAGCTTCGAGCAGCGCCTCTCTCGTCGGGAAATGACGATACAGTGTGCCGAGCCCGACACCAGCTCTGCGAGCGATATCACGCAGCGATGCATCGACGCCGTGCTCGGTTACAACGACGCTCGCGACTGCGAGTATGTGCTCATAGTTTTTCTTCGCATCGGCTCGCATAAGATTCCTCCTTGACAACCGGAGCGGTGCTCCGTATAATGATAAACGGAACAGTGATCCGTTTAAGTGGAGCACTGTTCTAATAAGGATAACACATTTGTGTGAAAGGAGAAAGCGATGTCTACAAACACAATGAAGGCGATTCGGCTGCACGAATTCGGCGGCCCTGAGGTACTGTGTTACGAGGAGGCCCCGCTTCCCGAACTGAAACCGGGTGAGGTGCTTGTCCGCGTTCACGCGGTTGGCATCAACCCCCCCGACTGGTACCTGCGCGAGGGGTATAAGGATCTTCCTCCTGAGTGGCAGCCGGCGGTGTCCTTTCCCTTCATTCTGGGGTCGGACATGTCGGGCGTCATCGAGGCGGTAGCCAAGGATGTGCAAGACTTCTCCATCGGCGATGAAGTTTTCGGTATGGTTCGCTTTCCTAGCATGGGGGAGAGCGCTGCTTATGCCGAGTACGTCGCCGCGCCAGCGTCTGATCTTGCACTCAAACCGGCTGGCATCGATCACGTGCACGCCGCAGGGGCGCCGATGGCAGGTCTCACCGGATGGCAGTTCCTGATCGAGTTGGGGCACAATGAAGCGAATCCGTTTCAACCGGAGTCGCATCGCCCGCTGCCGCTCAACGGCAAGACGGTACTCGTCAATGGTGCCGCGGGCGGCGTGGGGCACTTAGCGGTGCAACTGGCTAAATGGAAGGGTGCGCATGTCATCGCGGTGGCATCGGGCAAGCATGAGTCGTTCCTGCGCGAGCTCGGTGCCGACGAATTCATCGACTACACCAAGAGTCCTCCCGAGGACATCGCCCATGACGTTGATCTCGTCCTCGATACCCTCGGAGGTCCAACAACCGGTCGTTTCTTGCGTACGCTCAAGCGTGGCGGCGCTTTGTTCCCAGTGTTCATAGGCTTCTCCGACGCCGAGGAGGCCGCAAAGCTGGGCGTCACTGTATCGATGACCCAAGTGCGCTCAAACGGCCCACAGCTAGCGGAATTAGGGCGCTTGCTCGATGCCGGGACGGTTCGCGTCGCCATCGACAGCACGTTTCCACTTGCCGATGCTCGCAAGGCGCACGAACGAGCCGCCCGTGGGCACATCCAAGGCAAGATCGTGCTCACGGTTATGTAAGGACGACAGCTCGAATGATTATCGCACTCCTGATGGAACGTCGCAAAACTTTGCGGCGTTCTACTAGCGAGGACTGCGAATGAGCTTTGAAAAAATTTGCTAACTTAAATTAAGAAAAAAAGGATGATCAACAATGATTATACTCATGGGTTACGTTCACCTAAATCCGTCTGATGTGAATGAGTTCACTGCAGACGTTCAGGCCGTCGTTTCCAGCACGAGAGCTGAAAATGGATGCCTCTTTTATGCCTTTACTTTGGAAGATGAAGATGCGCGCGCCGGACGCATGCTGACTGTCCAGCGGTGGCAAGATCAAGAATCGCTGACGGCCCATGTTGAAAGACATAAGTCAGCGCCGTTTTTAAAAAAGTGGGGAAATAGGATGAGAATGGACATTTTAAAATACGATGCCTCGAACGAACGTTCGTTCATGGAGTAAAAGAGTGAGCGTCAAATAGCCCCCACCTAGCGGCGGGAGCGGACTTGGGATATACTTCTATGGATTCTGTTTCATCCGACAATCAGCGGGGAGCGAGGATTTTATGGATAGATCGTACAAACCATGAGCAACACTTTTCACTTGATAAAATAGTTCATCATAAGTTAGGGTCTTATTTTTACTCTTTATTGCGCAATTTGTTGGATGCATTCGAGCAACATCTGGAAGTATTTTTGAAAGTAGCATTCAGTTTTCCCCCTCAAAAGCGTTATTCTTACAATATCCATAAATTTACTATGCGATATGCACGTATCATTATAAATATACAGTAGCAAATAGTTTTTTCTTATAGGGGTCCTGACGCATGCCCATCAAGCTGACGGTAAGAAACTCTAGCTACACCTTGATTTTTGTACTGTGACTAATGAGTTTTGGAAAAATAAACATGCCAAATAAACCTATGAAAATGTGATTTTTCCGCTAGGCAACTTGTCTTTTATTCACCGTCGTTTCATAGACAACACCAAGAATATCGAAGACGGTCATTTTTTTGTAACGATGACATTTACGACCATTCTTTTTAAGCAATTGATAGAGGCGATGCAGAATCGCCAAGAGTTCATCTGTGTCAACTACCATTGCTTGGAACAGTAACGGAAAGTAATCCTTAATCATATAAATTGCTTTGTATTCGCTCAGTTCTTGCTTCTGCTTTTCGAGTAGAAACTGTCGCATTTGAAACATCGTAGAGGAACAGATGAGAATGCCAATGAGCTGGCCATACAAATGGCATTCAAGACGTTCTTTTTTGATGTTCTTACACTCATCAATTTCAAAGAACGACTTCCATGTTTTAAACAAAATCTCTATTTGCCAACGTAGTGAATACAAGGCATACACGTAGTTAGTCGGCACTTCTTCTGGCGATGTGTTCGTGATATATACATTCATGACCATCAAACGCTTACTTTTATCCTTCATGACAATACCCTTTTTCTTCTCACGTATTGCTTGATTTTTCAAACGCGTTTGCGTTTGATCGTCGGTTAAACGATGAATCATGACACGCGTTGGAAGCTTTTGATTTTGCCCAATATACGCCTCAGGAATTTCAATCGTTTCACCTGGTAGTAGTTCAGACATCATCTGGTCCATATCAAGCTGAATATATTCCGTTTGCTTTTTCAGTGTGCCATTTTTGAAGTATTCTGGTTCGGGATTTTTGATATACATGCGTGTATTCAGCTTCAACCGCGAGATATAATAAGCTTTTTTATCGTGAATCGCTTGTAGATCACTTAAATCGAAGTAACCGAGATCACGCAAACATAGGTCTCCTTTTTCAACGGTTTCAAGACAAATGGTACCGTATGTTTTATCATTGTTCTTTCCCGGTCCAAGCTGCACGTTTAAAAATTGACCACTGAGTAAATCGTATTCAAGTTGAATCTTCACCCCGGCAGTATTACTACTTCCGCCTGATCTTTGATAGTCAGTGGCGAAGGTATCTGGTAACTGAAACACCGTCGCATCTAAAACACGAATACGATTGAAAGTAGACATCATGTGTACAGAAAGCGATTGATTGGAACAGAGTTTTTGTGTGAGAAGAGAAGTAAAGACTTCTCGAAGAAATGCGACAGCTGCTGGATTAAAGCGTTGATTCAATCCTTCTGGACTCATTAGTACCCCCGTGGAAGCTTCTAACCGACTGCACAATTGTGTAAGCGATGTGCTAGCGATTTCCTGACTGAGCCATACACAAAGGGCCATGAGTTCGTTTGCTTGATACTTACTAGATCGCTGCACAAAGCCAACTTGTTTGGCGATGTCTTGTAGGACTACTGAAGATAGAAAGCGTTGTAATTCTTGTGAGAATAGATGTAATTCTTCAGAAAGCGAGAGGTCCATAAAAAAACGTCATCCTTTTCGAGTATTTTACTGAAAGAATAACGTTTTTTCATTTTGGGGGAAACTTGTTTTGTTAGCTTGATGGGCATGGGATATCGCCAACATTTCGTAAATTTTGTACGCTAAGCAAATTCAAACATAAAAAGGTCGAATTCCCTGTACGTTAAAGGAACCGATTTTTTTATTTGACTTCTTCAAAGTAAAGCAACCTTAAAGTTAAAGTACATAATTTCATAAACTTTACTTGTGCATTTCTACACACAAAAAGCTAATCGGCAACTCCCGATTAGCTTTCCTGGAAGAGCCATATTTACCTTATCTAATAAGCGCTTTTGACATGAAGTAATTCGAAAAACTGCTTTTTTATTCGGATTGCCACCCTTTGTTGCATCTCCGCGAGAACTCATACGACCGTTTCGTAATTCCTCAAAGTTTTTACGCCCTCCAAACACAACGGAAGGAAAGGTATGCTGCAAGATGTGCTGTTCATAAAACTGTATATGTTTCAGTTGACGTTCCATTTTGTTTTGTAAACCTAGAATGTGGAAAGAACGATGGTTTACATTCGGATTCTGTTTGAACTTTTCATATTTTGCTTTTGTGTTCTCATAACGTTCTTTCCACAGCTCATGGTATTCCACCATTAGTGTATGTCTAGCTGTAAGA
>NZ_JASATP010000088.1:0-12376 GCF_038440375.1 Bacillus sp. OTU530 | reverse complement strand
AAGCGAAATATGCTCCTGCGGAGGAGCCATTCATCCCCCGCTTATCGCTGGGCTAACGCCCCTTACGCGTTTGAAGCGGGGGTCTTCTGGCTCAAATGATAAAAAGATTAATAAAGTTATCAATTAGAATCTCTTCTCATAGTAGCCATACAGGTCACAGTGCAAATCAAGAATTATATCGGTAAGAGCTCCAAAAACCAAAGCAAAAAAGCACGTTGACGTTGCGTATACTTCTATTCTAGATATGTATTTCGGTACAAAAATAGCTATTAAGCTAAGAATGATTAAGCTAATCCAGATAAAAGTCATTTTATTTTTCCTCTTTTATCATCTCTAATCCTAGTCATCCCTAATGCTTTATAATCCCACAAGATCTTTTCAACCGTTTCCCATTGATAATCTTCACACCGTATCATAAGTATGATTTCCGCCGATATTTTTTTGTTTCCTCCTTTCCCCTTTTTAACTGTCCATAATTTAATCAAGAACCCTAAAAGTAAGCCTGTAACAGCTCCAATAGTGCCCCAAATGATGGGTCCCCATTTTAATACATATCCATAAATTGCACCCAAAAGCATGAAACATGTCCCTAATATTGCTGCTGTATCAAACATACTAAATCCATCAGCTCGGTGAATCGTATCAAATAATTGTCTCGGTTCCGTTCTTTTATCAAGGGGAGCTGCAAATATCTGTTCTTTTGGAATTCCCTTTTGTTCCAGTGAACTAATAGCAAGCTCAATGAAAGTAGAATTCTCAAACGTTGTAATCACCAACATATCTGTTCCCCCCCTTGCTAAATAGGCATTTTAAAATTAGAACTTTGATAGTTCTGACGTAAATATTTAGATAACTCTTTTTCAAATAATTTATTCTGTTCGATAGCTGAAATATAGGAGTCATATAGAACAAATATGTATATAGATGGGAGATACAGCATCCACTGTATATCTAGAACCAGTTTAGCTTGCTCAAAATCCCCAAGCATTGTAAACTGAATTGCCTGTGGAATATGTCCGAGATACAATATCATGACTGTATATCCAAAAATAAAAAAACCAGCAATAACCTTCTGAACATACAGGTGCCCGAGTCCAGGAAAAAGGACTGACCATACTAAAGCAATCCATGGTTTACGCTTATCTAAATAGTTGATAGCCCAAGAGCCATACTTGATGGGAGGGATAGGAGCATCTTCCCAATCAGCTAATAAGTAGAGTTTATTGTGATCTATAGTTGATCGATAACCATCCCAAATCCCAAACATATAAATTGCTACATATAACATGAGCCATCTTTCATCAAGGACTTGTTTAGCTGTTTCAAAATCTCCTAGTAAGGAATAGAAGATACCAAGATTAATCTTTGATAGGTTATTAATAAACGCTTCCCACATGATGAGAATAAAAGCTGATGCGTAACGATGTAGCAACAGATGTCCAAAACCTGGATACGAAAAAGCAAAAAAAGCAACAACTAAAGGATTTCGTAAATGAAGTTGGGAAGTGGTAAATTGAGATAGATGCGCTCTTGGTCTTCGGAACGGAGGAGTTTGATTCATGTCATTTCCCCTCATTTACTATGTTTCTCAATTCTTGTATATTTACTTTTTCAATAGAGATTGTACCATTTTCAAAATCAAACGTAATGTAATCTCCTGTATTCAATTCTAAAACTTCTCGAATGAATTTAGGTATGGTTACTTGCCCTTTGGAACTGATCTTAGTTACTATCATAGATTTCACCCCTACGACTACTTTTCTTTACCTTCTTTACCTTCTTTACCTTCTTTACCTTCTTTACCATCATCTCCATCTGTTTAAATTTTCAAACAAATAAAATAGGACATAATGAAAAAATGTATACCATATACATGTCAGGTTTACATAATCCAACATTATCGGGAGTCAATGTATGTAGTAGACTACCAAAAGCCCTTCAGTTAAACGACCCGAAAGGCCTTAGCTTCTTCCTGTGTGTCTCAACCTCGTGTCACTACGGTGGATACAAATCTGGCTTATCCAGTGGTAATTCAAAGATTAAAAGAATGGAATGATTATTTGTATCTCTTATGATGTACCGGTACTTCTATGCAATATATAATAGTGTCAGTTATATAATCCTGATACAAAGAGTACCATTTCATTCATAACATATGGGATAGAGTTGATGATATTGGGATTCACAAAAAAAGAGATACAAGTGAATCTTCACTTGTATCAATACCATTATCCACATTGGATATTTTACACATGATCCAAGATGACAAAGTAAAAGAAGAAATGATAAATGATCAATATTTACCTGTATTGCGATCACTTGTGTATGAGAATGAAGAAAATAATAAACATCGCTTTGAAGGATTTACGGATGTAGAAATGATCTATTATTTTGTACATAGACAGAAACACGTAGATAAAAATGAAAAGTTATCGGAGACGACTGTGAAAGATTATGTACGAGATCTCTTTCAATTTTATCAACATTGGTTACAGTACTTGGCTTCTTCTCATCACGAAGATTCCTTTCAAGAGTAAACAGAAAGGGAAATGCGCCAAGAAATCAATTCATTCCTTGACACAGCCCCCTATGGACTAAACGCACTATGGGCTTAGATTTTTAGTTTTTTATGGTCATACGATGTTGTTTCTAAAAGAAATCTGTCCGAAATTAAGTGAACCTCATTCATCAGTTATTCGGCTTTTCGACATAAAATAAATTTCCTTAGGAAACTTCTCACCTCTTTATATCTCCCACAAATGTTCACACCAGAAACTTTATTCTAGGAACAGTATGGACTCATTTTTAGAAGATTAGGTGTATAGAACCAACAGAAGAAGCAGCCAAGGCTTTTTTTGAAAAAGCACTTGGTTATTTTACTTTGCCTTGATATCTACCTGCTAGATCTTAAAATGAACCATTCATCATGATTCGTTCACGTGTTTTTTGACGAAATTCGTTTAATAACTGTCTGACTTTTCCATAATTCTCCATTGTTAATGCCTCGTAGATTTCACTGTTATAATGAGCACCAGAGAAACGTCTTTGTTTCGGATAAAGTTTATAGTTTGCAACGGAACTCATCACAATTTTATCTCGATGAGCATCCATAACTTGAAGCATTACATTATTGTTAGCAGCTGATATGAAGCTTCTAATAAAAGATAGTGAAAGCTTGGCATACTCGAAGTAATTACCTTGCTCTTTTTCCTTTAATTGTTGATCCAAAATTTCTTTTAACTCAGTAAAATTGAATGTGTAATCACCGAAATGTTCGATAAATTCCAGTACATATAACTGATGAGCAAAAATCACTTCAAACATATCAATGATTTCCTTGGAAGAAATTTCTCTTACTATCACCCCGCGATTTTTTAATGCCACAACAAATCCTTCTAACTCTAAGCGAGCAATCGCGTTGGTAATGGGAGTCCGGCTCATATCCAGCTCCTTTGCTAGTTTATATATGGATAACAGACTTCCCGGCATATATTCACAGGATAGAATTTTCTGTCGAATTGCTACATAAGCAGTATCAATAAGAGAGATTGAGGTTGAGGTTGAGTTCATTTTCAAAATCCTTTCGCTATAACGGCAATAATTTGTAAAAAACCTTGTAAGAATACTGCCCCTACTATATTAAAATTTAAAGTTGGTTAGTTTTATAACTCGGCATAAACCTTCATTTATAACAAGTTAAATAGATGAAGGGAATTTAGTCAATGAATCTATATCTCTACATCTATCAAAAAAGAAACAGCGATAAGTGCTAGATCCTTTTTTTGTAGAAGCTTAACCGCACTCACCATTATACCTATTTGACACATAAATTCTCATTACATTTTATAAAAAACTCACATAATTACCTAATTTTTAGACAAATAAAAATTTTCTAAAGATAAACATTAACATTTCATTAACATCACATTAACATGCTACCTGTATTCTGGCAATAGAATGATTCCTATTGAAAAGGAGAATGCGAATGTTTACTTCAATTGATCAAAAAAAAGAAGTGGAAATGTATTACGAATATGAAAGGCTTACTACGGATAAGCGTCCATGGTTTGGCGAATTGAAGCCGACGGAGACAGGGGATTTTTCATTTGCTGTTGTCGGTGACCGTTGCGGGATTACAACTCCGGGTGTGTTTGAAAAGGGGCTGGAACTCGTTCAAGCATTAAAGCCAGATTTCGTGTTATCTGTGGGTGATTTAATCGAAGGTTATTGGAATAATGAAGCAGAGGCACATGAGGAATGGGAATATGTTGATCATTTGTTAAAACGACTCCAACTGCCTTTTTTCCATGTTGTTGGGAATCATGATTATGGTAATCAAACGATGGTAAAGGTTTGGCGTGAGCGTAAAGGCTTTGAACACTATGCGTTCCGTTATCATGATGCACTATTTTTGTTCGTTAATACCGAAGAGTCACCAGAAGCAATCTCAGGCAGCTTTCTCGAAAAATTTCGAAAGACAACTGAAGCTGTTAAGCGTGAACCTGAAAAATCGAAGGAGCATGCTCAAGAATTTTTTAATCAAATGATGAATCAATTCTCAAGAAAAAACTTGGAAAAAGGAAATCTTCCAAATATCAGCAATGAGCAGCTTACTTTTTTCGAAAATGTACTTAAAGAAAATGAAGATGTAAACTGGACTTTTGTTTTAATGCATAAGCCTTCATGGAAAACGAATGACTCTCAGTATCAACGCCTCGAGGATATGTTGAAGAACAGAAAATACACGATGTTTGCTGGGCATCTTCATCAGCTGGAAGTTATGAAAAGGAATGGTCATGATTATATCCAAATGGGAAGAACAGGTGCGTGTTGGCATGGTGAAGGGGTAGGGTCCATTGATCATATCCTCTGGGTAACAGTTAAAGATGGGGAGACGAACTTTAAAGTAATTGAGCTTAATGGGATTTCTGGATTAGACAAATTTTTAAATGATGAAACGGTGATGTAAATGACAGAAGAAACTATACCGCAATGTTTATTACCTCTTAAAGGTGTTGTCAATTTTCGTGATATGGGTAGTTTAAAAACATTAGACGGAAGAAAAGTGAAAAAAGGAATTCTATTCAGAGCAGCTGAGCTAACAGGATTAACTAAAGAGGATCATAGATTTTTAGAAACATTAAATCTGAAGTATGTATTTGATTATCGTGACAATGCTGAGGCTGAGCGAAAGCCAGATCCGGCGATCGGACAAGCGAAAAACGAACGGATTCCAGTCAATATTGACGATAAAACAACGGCACATGCATCTTCAAAAGATATAGTTCAAGGTGAATTTTATAAGACATTCACGAAAGAAATGTTCTTAAATTTATATACGAAAATGCCTATTCAAAATGTGTCGTATCAAAGGCTTATGACACTTCTCAAAAGACCTGAAGAAAGTTTGCCGCTTGTTCATCATTGTGCGGGTGGACGTGATCGCACAGGTGTCGGTGCCATGCTCATCCTTATGACACTTGGCGTACCGTATGAAACGGTAATAGAAGATTTTATGTTATCAAATTATACGTTAAAGGATTTACATAACCAAATGTTTGATGAAGCCGCTAAATTTGTTTCAGACCAGGAACTAGCTAGATTTAAAGATGCGCTCTTATTACAAGAAATGTATCTGCAAGCATCAATCGATTCGATAGAAAGTACTTACGGTAATTTTGAAACGTATCTCGTAGAGGAATTTGGCATAACAGAACAAATACGGGAAAGCATTAAAGATTTTTGTTTAGAATAAGTGCTCTTTGAATCATCTATTTTTTTAGAATAATAACCAAGCCGGAGGTATTTATATGAACAAACTTAATTTTATCCATATTACAGATACACATATTTTACAAGACTATAAAGGCAGTCTGTTAGAAAAGATGGATCGACCAAATGGTAATCCTTCTGATAACTTAATCAAAATTTTAGGCCATGTAAAATCTTTATCACAAAAGCCGGATTTCATTTTAATCAGTGGGGATTTGGTACATGAGGGTAACGCAAGCGACTATGCATACTTTAAACAAATCATTGAGAATCATGTAAAAGACATCCCTGTTTATACAGCTCTTGGTAATCATGATGTTACGGCTGCGTATTGGGAAGGTTACGAAGGGAAAGCGAATTGTACAGATCAACTTTTCTATGAAACGAATATCAATGGCTACAGATTAATTGTCCTGGATTCAAGCCATGATCATAGCGGCATTGGTATGGTTGATTCAGAACAGCTAGATTGGCTCACCAATGTACTAAAAACTCCAGCTGAAAATGGCAGCTTAGTAGTCGTTCATCATCCACTTGAAGCAGGTGAAGTGAAAGATGGTCATGCGCTTACAAATTCTAAGGAGCTTCTAGACATCATTCATGGTACCGATGTAATCGCTGTGTTAAGCGGACATACTCATCAAAATAAATTAAGCCATGTTAGCGGTATCCTGTTATCCACGGCAGACGGATCGGCCTTTGGTGTAAATGTAACGAATGACACCATGCAATTGAATGATCGTACGGGTTTCAGCCTATGTACTGTGGATGAAAGCGGACTTGCTGTTCAAACAGTAAGATCCCCTGATGATATAACAGCACTACTAAGTTTTTCTTTAAAAGAGCTGCAAGAACTTCAACCTAAATAAAAAAACTTTGAGTGAAAGGATAAGACAAATGAAATCTACTAAAAAGTTTTTTTCACTATTTATTGTTGCTATGTTCATATTTTCAGTTTTAAGCGCATGTTCAACATCATCTACAGAAACTTCAGGTAATACAGAGCTAGGAAAATTAGATCCAAAGAATCCAACTAAAATTACTTTTTATTCATATAGTTTAGCTTATCCAACAATGAAAGCGGGAATGGAGCATTTAATTCAAGAATTTAATGACACTGTTGGGAAAGAAAAAGGCGTTATTGTTGAAGGAATAGCAGACCAGACCATGCAGCAATACAAAGCAGATATAGCAGCAGGAAAACAAGTAGATGTTATTCAACACACATTTCCAACCTTAGACAGTTCAAAAGAAACCCTCGGTCTGAAAGCGTATGAGGATGTATTCCCTAAAGAAGAATTGGAAAAGCATTTCAATGGAATTTCTCCTAATGCGTTAGAATTAGGGAAAATTGATGGCAAGATGTATGGGCTAGCCTTCACATTTAGTACCCCAATCGTTTTTATGAATGGAAAATTATTTGAAGAAGCTGGTTTAGATCCAAACACCCCGCCTAAAACATGGGATGAAGTAAAAGAATATTCTTTGAAGATTAAACAAGCAACTGGAAAAGATGGTTTTGGTCTAGCGCCAAATAACGGTTGGATCACAGATGGAGTTATTTTAAGCAATGGTGGCGAGGTTCTTTCTAAAGATAGAAAGAAAGCAGTATTTGCAAGTAAAAAAAGTGTTGAAGCAATTGAAATGTGGAAAGATTTATATAAAAACGGTGCACATGCAGCAGGTAGTGACAAAGAATTATCAGAACAATTTATGGCTGGAAACCTTGGGATGTATGTTTCAACGACGGCCTTGTATAGTGGTATAGCTAAGGCAGCCCAAGCTGGTGGATGGAAAGTATATGGTACTGGATTTCCACAATTTGGTGATACACAATCAGTACCAGTCAACTCAGGCAGTGTTTTAGCGGTAAGATCAGATACGCCAGAAAAGAATGCTGCAGTTTGGGAATTTATTAAGTTTGCAACTGGGAATGAAGGTTATAAGATTATCACTTCAGAAATAGGTTATTTGCCTTTACGTACAGGATTAGCAGATGATCCTAAATACTTGAAAGAGTTTATTGATAAAAATCCGTTATATAGAATAAACCTTCAGCAATTATCACAAATTCACCCGGTAGCTATTTGGCCAGGAGACTATGCAACAGAAGCTACAACTATCTTTACGGATGCCGTTGTTAAGTCAGTAACAACAGATGCAGATGTCGAAGAGACATTAACTGAAGCCCAAAATCAGATAAACGAAATGATTAAATAAGTTTAATCACTATGTAGCTTAGCTAAATAAACAAAATGTGCCTTTAAAAAATAATAACTTTTAAAGGCACATTTTACAAGAAAGGAAACGGTATGAGTAGATCAATTGAAAATAACTATAACTCGCCATTGTCCAGCGAAACCCCCATTTTGGGAAAAAGCGAATCGAATAAACGTAAGAAAAGAAATTCGTTGAAACCATATTTGTATGTATTACCAGCTTTTTTGTTACTCGGCATCTGGATGTATAAGCCGTTAATTTTAACTTTCATGTTAGCCTTTCAAAAATGGGGTATGATTCCAGGAACTACTCCTAAACCTGTAGGATTAGAAAACTTCGTTCGTTTAGTAAATAATAAGGACTTCGTTACATCTATCGGAAACACAATTTTTTATACTGTAGGTTTGCTTCCCTTTTCCGTTATCATTCCATTGTTTCTGGCTGTTGTAACAAATGATATGAAAGGGAAAATAAAAAATGTGTACCGTGCTATCTTTTTTATACCAATGATTTTAGCGCCAGTTACTGTTAGTGCTATTTGGAGATGGCTATTCCATCCAGCGAATGGTTTAGTAAATATACTGTTGATGAAGATGGGGTTAATTGACCAGAATATTGCATACTTTTCTGATCCGCGTTTTGCTAAATGGATCATATTATTCATAACGGGATGGCAAATAGTTGGTTTTAGCACTATTATGTTTTCTGCTGCATTAACGGGTATAAATAGAGACTATTATGAAGCAGCTTCTTTAGATGGTGCAAGTAGATTTAAACGTTTTAAAGACATTACATTACCACTACTATCACCAACTATTATTTTTATGATTACAATGAGTATTCTATTCTCAAGTCAATGGACATTTGCTTATATTGATATTTTAACGACTGGAGGACCTTTTGGTACATCAACTAACATTTACTATGAAATGTACAAATATGGTTTTTCTAACCTGAATGTGGGTCTGAGCTCGGCAGCGGCACTATTGTTCTTCATTATTTTCTCTATTATCGCATTAATACTTAACTATTTTTCAAGAAAATTTGCATTTTATGATAATTAAGATTGGGGGGACAAACATGATTAGGAGAAAAAAAAGAGCACTGCCTGTGGTTCAGCATAGTTTATTGATTATCATTTGTTGTATTTCAATTTTCCCATTGTATTGGATGGTAATTTCATCGTTTAAGAATGAATCAGAGATTTTTACTGCTTCATTCATTCCGCTAATGCCTACGTTTGAAAATTATAGGTATGCTTTTTCTGAATTACCGCTTGGCAGAATGATGTTTAATTCATTTGCAATCGCAACACTTCAAATGGTATTACAGCTTATCACCAGTGTTTTAGCAGGTTATGCACTTGTTCGTTGGCAATTTAAAGGGAAAATGTTCATTTACACTTTGTTTAGTTTAACATGGTTAATTCCTTTTCAGGCAATTATGATTCCAAACTATATTCTTATTAATCAAATGGGCCTAAATGAACAATTATTGGGTGTAGTATTACCTTATGGCGTATCGACCTTTGCTATCTTATCACTTCATCAAAGTTTTAAAGCATTTCCTGTTGCCCTAATCGAGGCAGCAAGACTTGATGGTGAAAGTGACTTCGGTATTTTACTTAAAGTAGTATTGCCGAATATTAAGGCAACTGTTTCCTCTCTTGGCATCCTATTGTTTATCACCGGGTGGAATGAATATTTATGGCCAATGCTGATAACGAAGCAGATAGAAAATGCTCCAATACAAATCGGATTGCGATCATTTGTAAGTTCAGATGTTAATATGTGGGGTTCATTAATGGCAGCCACCACTATTTCTTGTCTACCTATCTTAATTATGTATCTTGTTTTACAGAGACAAGTGGTGGATTCTTTTGTACGATTTGGAATTAAATAACAACTGAATACTCTTTAAGACTACCATAGGAGTTGGAAAAATGGGGAAAATTACTATTAATAATATTAAAAAAGCCTTTAGTTCTAATGAAATATTGAAAGGTATTGATCTGGAAATTCAAGAAGGCTCCTTTACAATTCTGCTTGGTCCTTCTGGATGCGGAAAGTCAACATTATTAAGAATTATTGCGGGGCTCGAAGAACCAACAAGTGGTAATTTACTTATTAATGAAGAGGATGTCACATATGAAGAACCAAAAGATAGAAACATCGCAATGGTCTTTCAAAACTATGCACTATACCCCCATATGACCGTTTACAAAAATATAGAATATGGGCTAAAAATAAAAAAAGTACCTAAACAAGAACGTGAAGAAATACTTTCAAATGTTTTAAAGATGGTAGAGCTTACAGATCACGCGAATAAACGTCCAGCTCAATTATCAGGTGGACAGCGTCAACGCGTGGCCCTTGCACGGGCCATTGTTAAACGCCCCCATGCTTTTTTAATGGATGAACCGCTCTCTAATTTGGATGCTAAACTAAGAAATCAAATGAGACAAGAGTTGATTGAACTGCATAAACAGTTGAAAACAACATTTTTATATGTTACGCATGATCAAGTAGAAGCAATGTCAATGGGCTCATATATCATTATTATGAATCAAGGAGAAATCATGCAGCAAGGTACGCCAAAAGAAATCTATACGAATCCCGCAAATTTATTTGTTGCGCAATTTATCGGCTCACCACCAACAAATATCATTGAATTCGATGATATGTATTTAGGTATACGCCCCGAAGAAATTGGCATTGCAAAAATGAATGGTATAGATAACGATGTAATGATTCCAGGGAAAATCCTCACACAAGAGCAGTTGGGAGGAGAAACCATTTATCGCGTGAAAACGAATATGGGAAATGTAAATATTAGAACACAAAGCTGCTGGGATGAGATTGGTAAAGATGTTTATATTCATTTCTCCTATGATAAATTAATGGTATTCAATAAGGAGGGGAATCGAGCTGAAAAGGATGATAAAATAATGGAAAAAATTAAGAAATTAATAAATGGGCTATTAAACGAAAAAGAGCTTATATACATTTGATATCTATCTCTTCACGGTACGCACTTCAATTCATTACATTCATTATGATAATCTAAAATGATTATTGTACCTAATACAATGCATGTGGAGTGCTGTTCACCACTTGTAAGAAAAGATTAACTAAGACATGTAACAGTGACTAAGGAGCCTTTCCATAAGGAAAGGGCTCTAACGGCAAAATAAGGATATTATACACTGATATAGTTTCTGGAAGGGGAAACTGTTATTCATAAACTAAAATACAAAAAACAGCCCCTTTGGGACTGTTAGTTGCCATAATTAACGTTAGAGGAAGCTAAAAAGAAAGAAAACGAACGCTGCGGGCCTATTACTGAAGAGGAGAAGGGAAAAAAGGATATTAAAGAAGTTAAGAAATATTTTTATACCTAACTCCTTTAAATTTAATTTTTATATCATGCTTGTTCTCAAACTCTACCTGTTTTTTAATTTCTTTGACTTGATCTACCGCATCATAAATCCCATTGGCATTAATTAATAAGTCTCGATTGTTTCTATTCGTATCAAAAGTAAAGATATACTGTTTCATTGCGTTCCCTCCTTACCAAATTCATTTGTTACAATTAGATTGTATACTATTTATTACATTATTTACTATTTATGTGTTAGTTATTATAACAATACAAATTGCAACAAATTCCGATACAAATAGGGGTAAATCCGCATGCCTATCAATCTAAAAAAGAAAAACACCCCCAAAACGATAAAATTGAGCAATTTGCACAAAATCCTTGTTTTGGTGTAATTCTAAATTCTTAACTGGATGGGTATGAAACATAAAAATAACCTTAGGATAGCAAAGATCACCCTAAGGTTATTTTTAATTATTGGATAATTTTAAATGAAAAACCTCATTACAAATTAACGCTGCTCATATCCGGATAACGTTCTCCTGCTGCCACACCTTTTGGAGCTACTTCATTAATACGACGAAGGTCTTCTTTGGATAATTGAATTTTAAGAGCTCCGATATTTTCTTCTAGATATTGAATTCGTTTGGTTCCTGGAATCGGGACAATATCATCACCTTGAGACAGAATCCAAGCAAGTGCTAGCTGTGAAGACTGACAGTCTTTTTCTCTTGCTAATTCTTTAATTTGATTCACAAGATCTAAATTTTTTGTAAAGTTTTCTCCTTGAAAGCGAGGAGAAAAACGGCGATAATCATCTTCTGCCAAGTCTTCAAATGCTTGAATTTGCCCTGTTAAAAAACCTCTTCCTAAAGGACTGTAGGCTACAAATCCAATTCCAAGCTCACGGATAACAGGTAAAATTTCGTCTTCGACATCTCGGCTCCATAGTGAATATTCCGTTTGAATGGCCGTTATTTCATGAACCGTATGAGCACGACGGATT
>NZ_JASATP010000087.1:0-13197 GCF_038440375.1 Bacillus sp. OTU530 | reverse complement strand
ATTGTTATGTTAACCTCACTAAAAAAGCACATAAAACAACAGTAAGCGACCTCGATCATCCTCTTAGGAATCACAAGGTCGCTTACACTATTTCTTCATCCATGGTATTCATAATCCTTTCCGTTCATTGCAAATGAACGCTGATGTTGTCCCTTTCTTTATTAATTTAGATAAAGGCAACTTCTTATCAAAATAATAAGGTATAGGAGGTATTTAGAAAAGAGATCTTACTTTTACTACCCAGCGTATACTAGATACGCTTTCGCCTTCCGCTACTCTGGTGGTACCACCCTCTTTTTCAATAGATTTTGGTTTTATACCCTGTACATCATTTGTACATTCGCCTTGCTCTATCGCACTGGATCCACCTTCTTTTTGATATGTATGTTTTACTTGTACTTATCATACATCCAGGGTCGAATTTTGTAAATACTAAAAATTATAAATTTTCTAAAAATTCAAAATAAATTGTAAATAAATGGTAATTGTAAATGGTTACCATATCGTTATAGTGTACATACATTGAAATGAATTTGCTCATGATATATGTATCGGGTACGTAACGGTTGAGCCCAGATCTATATATGGTTCATAACAGAGGTGTATATAGGTCGGTCAAAGATTGTATACAGGTCATTGGTTCGTACAAACTATGTGGTTTGTGTGCAATCGGAGAGAAGATTTTATTCGGTGGGGAAAAGGTTCATTATAGTCGTATGCTAGCTGCTATGATTACAGTGGGGTTCCAACTTATCGGATAGAGTCGAGCTAAGATCGTGCCGAGTGCCGCAGGCTTTAGAGAGCAATTTAGCTCTTATAAGGCTAACGGTCATATATAGCCGAAAGGTTATATATGGTTGTACAGGTATTTTGTACGGTCGAACGAACCATTAGTATGAGTGGTGAACTGCTTGTTTATAGTCGAAAGATTATAGGCGGGTAATAAGCTATTTATATTAGTGCAAGGTAGATCGTTACGTGCTCGTATTGTTCTAAAAGTTGATACATAAAATCGAGTATTCAAATTATCTTGAGAAGCTAACGGGATCTAATAAGAATCTCGTTTTTATTTTGAGTTTCATTTTTCGAGAAAGATTGAAGAGCATAAGGGATTTCTGTCCCCAACTAGGTTGTGGAGTCCGGCAATGCCTGACGAAATCGTGGGTACATGAAAATCTCAAAAGTGTCTCCATTGTGTGTCCATATTTTGAAGCAATGTCCCTCTCGTGTCCCCATCAAAATGTGAAAGTGTCTCCATTGCGTCCCCATGTATTGAGTTGCTGTTAACACAACTTTTTCTATTTTTCCCGAACAGATTTTAGGTGAGTGCGCAATTATACACTTGCTACGCTAGTGCACTTTGCGAAGTTGCGCGGCAACTTGTTCTCGATTCGTTTTTCCCGCAGGGGATTAATCTCGAATGAAAACAAGAAGATTAACAGTGCCCCTATATAACAAAAAGCCTTCCAATTACTGGAGGGCTTTTTGTTTAGAGGATATTGTTTCTATTTGTCGAATGTAAGGATGTAAAGAGGAGGTGTATTCAATTGTTTGGTAATGCTGAAAAGAAATTGCTAGATAAGTTAGGGAAAATTAATGTAGATTGGCAAAAGTATCTCTCACGGCAACCGATTGTTCCAAACATTGAAACGAATCCAATCTTACCTGGAAATTCTAATCTTGCGAGCGAGTTCTATAAAAGATTAGTGGAAATGGTTAATGATTTCGATGCTTCTCTAGATCAGGAGCATGAAGTAGGGGTACGCCTAGTATCACATGGACAAACAATACAGTTTCATGTGGAGGATATTGGTTATTGGGATCCGAGTCTAATTTGTTTTTATGGGATATTGGAGGATAGTTCAAGGGTTAAATTGATTCAACATGTTTCACAGCTTAGTTTTTTATTAATGGCGGTTAAAAGATCAAATCCCGAAGAACCAAAAAGATCTATTGGATTTAGTAGCATGGAATTGAACTAATATGATTATAACCAGGCATTCCTTCGGGAGTGCCTTTTTAATATTTTTAGAAACAAAAAGCCTTCCCAGTGATCGGGAGGGCTTATTTTTAATTATTGTTTTTGAACGTTAGCAGCTTGTGCTCCACGGTTACCTTGAGTAATTTCAAAAGTAACTTTTTGACCTTCTTCTAAAGATTTGTAACCTTCAGTTTGGATTGCTGAAAAGTGAACGAATACATCTTCTCCACCTTCACGCTCGATGAAACCAAAACCTTTTTCACTGTTAAACCATTTTACTGTACCTTGTACCAAGTTATTTCCCCCTGTGTGGATGATTCCACATTGTATTACCATTTTTGCTCTTTTACCGAACAAAACAGTTAACTTTATTATAACGTATTCCCGTTAAGACGAGATAATACAAAACATTGAAAATAAATAAAAAAACCTTCCCCGTGATCAGGGAGGGCTTTTTACTGTCACTATTATTTTCCGCTAGCAATATGCAGCAACGGTAGATCCTGCAAGAATGGCAGGAAGTTTACGAGCGATGCAGGAAAAGGTAATCAACTATTATACAGGCGAGAGAAGCCTATTCAGACGCGATACAGGTCGCAAGAGAGTCGCTAAAATAAGTAATACCTTATGATAGCTTGCTTGATTTAGAATTCATCTGCGAGAGCCTTACAAGCGCTTATAACGAAGAAGGGATTATATTCACTGTTGAGGGTGTACTTTCTACCTTATTCGTAGACTTCATGAACAGAATACAGAAAGGTGATATTAAAAACCTTGCGAGAATCCTTTCAGCTCATGCACGAGAGGGGGAATCCGCATGATAGCACTTCTTACCTTCCTATCTGTTCTTGCAACTTACCTTATCTATTTGCTTGTCGATGATATCAAGAAGCAAATGGAGGTAAATAAGCGATGAAAAAGTTATTTATAGTTCTTATGACCATAGGCATGGTTGGTGAGTATCTTGACGAAGTTCATGGAATTGGATGGTATCTAGACACTGGAAATCAGGCACGGGACCTAACAATAGGTTGGGTATTAGGTTTTGGCGGGATCATTATGTGTGTGTTTCTTATTTTAAATTTCTTTGGAGTTTGGGATCGTAAAGAAGAAGAAACATACTATCAGGACGAGGAATATCAAGAGGATGCAGAAATATACGAGACACCAGTAAAAATAACATAGTGGAATGATTGGTACGATGATTAAACCTTGTAAGAGCGAAGGGGTTGCTATTCTAGCAGTTCCTTCCTATATTTTCATTGAACTGGATTGGAAAACAATGCTAAGATGGGGACAAATACATACGCAGAAATGGAAAAACGCCTTTACCTCATTCAACTTGGCGGAAGAGTAGGTAAAAGCGTCCCAGTAAGAAGCTTAAAAGGGCATAGTATACCCTTTTTTAAACATGTGTTATTAGCAACATATTAGCACATAGTTTTTTAGAAGGTCAATTCTATCCTTTCGAGACTTCTTACCATTTTTCGCGAATCTAAAAATGGAAAAGAGGTCTTTTTATTATGGATCAATTAAAAACAATGGATCAGTTGAACGAATTGGAATGGGCAAAGGTTTTTGAAGTAGCTGAACAGGATTTTTATCAAACAAAATTTATTCATGTAGACATGGTAGGAGATCGAAACGCTGGAGATCTACTTGCCCGTATTGTTTACTGGTTTTCACCTTCTAAAGATGGACGTTCTAAGCTACGTATCTTTAAAAATAAAAAATTCTGGTTAGCAAAAGCTCGTACTGATTGGTGGGATGAAATCCGCTTATCAGCTAAACAATATGATACTGCTATTAAAAAGCTTGTGGAGCTGCGGTTAGTAGAGGTTTGGAATACAATGTTTGACGGAAAGAAAACACCTCATATTCATTTGAATTGGGATACATATCTTATCTTAAAACAACAGGTTGCATACCAAATTTATCAGGAAAAAGTGCAAGCAGAATTGAAAAGACAGCAAGAGGAATATGCGGCATTTTTAGCACAACAGCAAGCCAATCCTGCATTATCACTGGATTTTACCCAAACGGTAAAACCGGTTGATCCACTATCTCCATCTGGTTTTACCCATGAGGAATATCCGGTTTTACCCAAAGGGGAATTTCGATTTTACCCAAACGGTAAAACCGAAAATGCCCAAACAGTAAAACCTATAACAAAGACTACATCAAAGACTACATCAAAGACTACATCAAAGACTACTACTAGTAATGAGCCTGAAACCATTAGTAGTAGTAGTCGTGATTCTATTGATCAGGAATTAAAGGGTAAATATCCTAATGCTCCATTTGATGTAGTTAAAACGGAAATGTTTGCTGATAAAAAGGCTATCACTAAAACAGACAAACAATATAGAGCCATCCTTGATTACAGATTAAAGAACTGGCAACCTGAACAGAAAAAATCTGGCGGTAAACAATCAACTCGTAAAGAACAGCTTCCAGAATGGCTAGAGGAGCAAAAACAACAGTCCCAGGAAACACAAATTGAAGCAGTAGACCTAGAAGAAGAACGCCGCCGTTTAGAGGAAGAGCTCAAGATGTACAAAAAAGCATAGAATACAGCTTTATTTTCCTTCTTGTGCACTTTTTCAGCTAACATCGAGTAAAACTACCGATCTACGAAAAACACGCTTATAAAGGACAATAGGGGCTTTAAAATGAATCTCTTTTGTATTCCCTGCTTCCAATGCAATCTGAGCCAACACAAAGGCGTAGACAATATTTATACACTATACCTATACATTATTGGCGCTTCAATTTATATATGGATATAGTGCACACTTAAAATTGCGCTATACCGCCGCCCGAACGCCCCATTTCTATTCGAGTCCTCGTCCCCACACCTCATACTGCCTACGTCAGCATGAGGTGTGGGGAACATACAAATGGGGCGTTCGGGCTAGATAGAGGGTAAATGTGAAGAGAAAGAGAGAAAGAGGAAAAGAAGAATAAGAGATAAGATCAAAATAAGAGAAGAAACGGAATGAAATGAATCAGAAATATGAATAGATAATGATGCTAAGAACGATATGTATGGTGAAAAAAGATAGGGTAGAGTCGACGGAAAGAAGTGAAATAACAAGTAAGAGGAACACATAGGGAAAGAGAATAACAAGACAGCCCCCGCGGGAAAAACAAATCGAAATGATCTAAAACGGTAAAGACGTTTTGAGAATTGAGAACAAGTTGCTGTGCAAATTCGCAAATTATAGATGCGAAGCAACTGTATAATTGCGCCCTGTAATAAATTCAGGGACAACAATATAAAAAATGTACATGTGAGAGGATGCTATATATACGGATAAAAGCTTATGTATCAATTCTTTGAGAGGTCTATATATATGGGTTCAAATAGAGATATATAGGTTCTAGTCTTTGCGTAGCAAGGCTTTAAGGAGCGTATATATACACTTTATTCCCCCTCTAAATAGAGGTGAAAATGGTGCAGTGGTTTGCCTATGTTTTGAGTTCTTTTTTGTTTAGATCGAGTGATAGCGAGTACGTATCGGACACCTGCTTAGCAAGGTGTATAGATGCGCCCTCACCTAAAATCGTTCGGAAAAATAAAAAAAGTTGTGTTAACAGCAACTCAATACATGGGGACGTAATGGAGACACTTCTACATTTTGATGGGGACACGATAGGAACATCCCTCAAAAATAGGGGAACACAATGGAGACATTCAAACACTTTTATTGATATCACAGTTTCCCTAGGCTCTGCCTAGGCTAGCACCCTATGTGATATCAAAAACCCCTTATGCTCTTCTGACTATGCTTAAATTTTTAAACAAAAAGACGAGATCCAAATAAGATCTCGTTCTAGTTAACATAAAATCCGAAAGCGGAAGTTTAAGGCTGTTCTTCTGCTATCTTCATCTTTATGTAGATTTCATCAATCTTATCTTCACTCATTCTAAAATGTTTACTTGCGAGTTTTATTACTTGAGGATCTTGAATTTCGGGAACGTAATTCTCACCATTGTTTGTTAAAATATCAAACTGGTTCTGTATATATTCATAGATTTCTTCCTCTTTAGGCGTCAGAGGGACATCCAAATCATTTAAAATATTACTACTATTTACGATATTAGTCTGAGTTGATGTGTTAGGCAAATCATCGTCACCAATATAGATTAAAGTAACTGCAACAACAGCAAATAGCAGCAGAGCTATAATTTTCAATGACAAAGGTAGCCAATTCATAGTAGATTGTTTCTCAGTCATAAACTTATCACTTCCTCAAGCTTCAAATTAATTTCATAGTAACATACAATTATCCTGTATATTCATAAAAAAAGGGCTGTATATCAATTCGAATAATACGTTGATAAGAAACTATTTCCTGTATACCCTATACATGTCCAGTTAACATAACATCTCATTATCGGAAGTGGGAATCGTTAGGGATTCCCTGCGAAACCCTTGTGGCATCCGTATTTCTTTACTTACTATCCAGTCCGTGAAATTTCACGTCATGTAAGATTTTATAAAATGTAGAAATGGCAAGGATTGTTGCAAACTTGCCAATTTATTTCCCAGTCTGAAATTGTATAAAATCCTGCATATGAAGGAAAAACAGTCTTTTATATCGAACCTCGATACAAAAAAGAATGTAAAAGGAGGCCGCTATGAGAACGTATCGACCTAAAGATATGGCGGAGATCTTACAGATCGACGCTGTAACAGTTAGGAAGTACAGTCAAAAGCTTGAAGCAGCCGGATATCTATTTCAAAAAGATGAAAACACGTATCGGATTTATAACGATACAGATATTAAAGTGTTCAGATCGCTTATTGAAGAAAAGAAAAAGGCGGGCGTATCGCTTGAATCGGCTACAAAGTCAGTAGTGGCGGCACATTCGAGAAGAGATATATCGAGGGTAGATACAGAAAAAAACGATACAGAACCATTACAAAAAGAGATTGCTGGACTAAAAGAGGTCGTGTTGACCCAAAATCAATTGTTACAGGAACTGACTAAACGATTAGACCAACAAGATAAAACGATGACCAACCGTTTAGATCGCCAGGAACAAGTGTTGATGAATAGAGATGAAGCTTTAATGTCGATGATTCGTGAAACTCAAGAGACAAAAAAAATGATAGCAGCCACACAACAAAAAAAGTGGTGGCAGTTTTGGAAATAAAAAAATGAGGCACACAGATTACATTTCTGTGTGCCTCATCCATGTTTTAATAGCTCAAATACTGATAAGCAGCCATGTATTCTGTAACATGGCTGCTTGGATGAAGGGAATCTTCAATTCCCCTTCTTATTTATTTCTCATTGTTAAGTTTTTATGCAATGAACTTTTAATCAAACAAAAACACCCCTCTAGACCGTTGAAAATGAGGGGTGTTTTTGTTTGATAACTGTTGAGTAAACGGGAGGATTCGGCATTCTCTTTCACTTTATTCTTCACACGAAAAAACATGCAGGATTCTATACAGTTTTAAGGAAAAGTTGGATCGCTAAATTATTTGGCAAATAAAAAAAGCAATGCCTTGATGGTGGGGCATAACCTCCCCACAGACACTACTATGTATTCTTAGCACTGCTTGTAAGCGTTACGCTAAGCGCATATAGGCATAAGTGGAAAAAGGGAAAAGAGATTACCTCTATATCCCTTCCTCCTTCTATTTACCTCACTAGAAAATTTGATCATGTGCTTTCTTGTTTAATCCTCAAAGTCAACGTCTACGCGTACATTGACATTGGAATTTCCGCTATTCTGTACAGTGGCAGTATTAGTATTGCGATCAAAAATTCTATTTGTGTTATCGTTGTCAGAGCGCACCATTGTCTCTTGTTCAAAATCAAAGTTGTTTTCTCTTCTATTTTGATTTCTATTTCTACCCATTCTATTCATCAACTCCTCCCAATTGATATTCTTTATAGTATATGTAAAATCTATTAAAAAGATCAGATAAACTATCAATTATGATAGAACGCAAGAAAAATTTTTTCACAATATAGAATCATGATGTATGTCATTTCACAGAACCACTTAAATCAAGATTTTCAGACATCAAAATTGAATGAAAATATGCAGGATTTTATGCAAAAAGTAAGGAGATTTGTCAAAGGATGGGGAGGCCAAAAGCCGCGCCACTTGGGCATTGCATAAAATCCTGCATACTTGATAAATTGAGAGATTTCGAGAAACCCAGTATTGGTGCGGATGCCCTGGGCATTCCCACTTCCGATAATGTGGGATTATGTAAACCTAACATGTATAGAATATGCATAATTTTTGTTCTTTTTTGGAAATGTAAAATTGTACCGGTTATAAGAAAAAGCGTGGAAAAATGAGAAACAATGAACCTTTTGAAAGTAGTAATCCTGAATTGTGAATAAGGAAGTGACCTGCGATGATTACCAGCCCCAAAGACCATATTACGACGCCTCAAGCAGCTATTATCGTCATCAATTATATAATTGGAACGGGGATTCTGACCTTGCCCCGAACATCTACAGAGAAGGTGAAAACACCAGATATCTGGTTAACTGTGATTTTAGGCGGGCTGATCACGATGATGGCAGGGATTATCATAGTCAAATTAAGCCAACAGTTTCCAGAAAAAACCTTTTATCAATACAGCCAAGAAATTGTAGGGAAATGGGTGAGCCGGTTACTAAGTCTACTCCTTGCATGTTATTTTTTTACGATGTGTGGGTTTCTGGTCCGTGTATTAGCAGAAATAACAAGTTTTTTCTTGTTAGAAGGCACCCCCCTATGGGCCATCCTTATGCCATATATGTGGACGAGTCTCTATTTGATCATGGGCGGCATAAATCCGCTGGCCCGTGTGTTTGAAATGATCTTTCCCATTACGGTTGGCATTTTTTTGATGGTTACCCTTATGAGCTTTAAAATATTTGAGATGGATAATCTGCGCCCGGTACTAGGGTTGGGGATTATACCGGTACTAAAGGGAATCAAAACAACCGCTCTCTCATATACAGGTTTTGAAATCATGTTGATTCTGTTGCCGTTTATGAAACAGCCAAACAAAGCAGGAAAAGTTATTCTAGTTGGAATTTTTTTCCCGATGATCTTTTACACGATAACTGTCGTGATGGTCATCGGTGCGTTCTCCGTCGATGGAGTGATAATGCAAACATGGCCGACGCTTGATCTCATGCGAAGTTTTGAAATGCCTGGTTTGCTATTTGAACGGTTTGAGTCTCTTTTGCTAGTGATATGGATTATGCAAATGTTTGCTTCCTTTACCACAGCTCACTATGCTGCTTCTTTGGGGCTGGCCCAACTCTTTAAAAAGAACATTCATCCATTTATGTATGGCTTACTTCCGGTCATTTACATCATTGCCATGATTCCGACAAATATTAATAATTTATTTAAACTCGGGGATATGCTGGGCAATGCTGCGTTGTTTTTATTCGGTTTACAACCGCTGCTACTTTTGCTCATCTTGAGATTGAAAAAGAGAAAGTATGAAGTAAAATCATAACAATGTACGGTTTCTTTTAATTTCGTTGTTGATTCTTTTGCTTCTATCTCTTACTGAGTGTTAAAGCAGCAACGAAATTAAAAAGACTTCATAGATTTCTAAATATATCGACTTCCGATAACACTTGATTATGTGAATACGAACCCCCTTCAGTAAGAGTGGTCTGAAGGGGGTTTTTAGCATTCTAGATACATTGACTCCCGATAATGGGGGATTATGTTAACCTCACATGTATACCATATACAAAACATACTTAACATTTTGTATGGCTTATCTTTATTTATATAGTAAAATTAGTTAAGTCTTTAATCAGGCATTTGGCTGAAGTTTTAATTAATAATGTGAGAATCAATCGTATATTACGTTTTTTCCTTCTTCACTTAACTTTTTTAAAGATGTAAGCATATGATTTATTTCTTCATCGGAATGCCTTTCCCATGAACTTAATTCAGCTACTATTTTCAAAGGAGATTTAGATCTATAAGAACGTGTTGGGTTTCCAGGGAATTTTTTGTCAGTTAAGTTCGGATCATTTTCAAAATCACCTAATGGTTCTACAATATAAATTCTCTCTTTTGAATTAGATCTTGCTAATTCAGCACCCCATTTAGCAGCGTTTAATGTTGCAGTAAAATAGATATGGTTAGATTTTTTATCCTGATAATTGGATAAGTGCAACGGTTCAAGCAGATCTCCGATTTTCAGTTCTGCTTTAGTACCATGAAAGAAAGGACCAGGATCTAAGATATTTTTTTTGTCACTCATATATCCACACCCCTTATACTTTTAGACTTGCGTATAACAGTATAAGGCAAGACATGAATGAAAAAACAGTCTATAAATAATCCTCAGATAGGGTTATAATGGAAGTAGAGACTAAGATGTTATAAGAAACAAACTATCTAAATAAAAAATTCCCACCACTTCTTTTTTTCCTCAGCAGCAGAAAGTTGTTTTCTCGTCTCTTAGATTTCACGTATATGACTCATACTTTGCTGATCCATACGTTCCATGACTGTTTTATAATTTTCTCCTGGATTTATAGCCAGGGCGCAATTATACAGTTGCTTCGCATCTATAATTTGCGAAGTTGCACAGCAACTTGTTCTCGATTCGTTTTTCCTGCAGGGGCTGTCCTCCTATTCTCTTTCCCTATGTATCCTTTTATTCCCTCTTGTATCTGTTCTCTATCTTTTCTCACCATACATGTTGTTCTTAACATCCATATAACCCCACATCCCAGCATCATTATCTATTCATATTTCTGATTCATTTCATTCAGTTTCCCCTCTCATTTTGTATCTTTGTATATTCTCTTTTCATTTGATCTTATCTCTTATTCTTCTATTCTTCTTTTCCTCTTTCTCTTCACATTTACCCTCTATCTAGCCCGAACACCCCATTTGTATGTTCTCCACACCTCATGCCGACGAAGTTGGTATGAGGTGTGGAGACGAGAACTCGAATACAAATGGGGTGTTCGGGCGGTGGTATAACGCGATTTCAAGTGTGAACTATATCTATATAATCATTGAAATACCAATAATTTACAATTTTGATATATAGGCATAGTATACACATTCATATCAATTCATATTGCACTGGAAACAGGGTGTACAAAAGAAATTCATTTTAAGACATCTGAAATCCCTATAAAAGGATTCTAGATGAATAACAGTAGTTTTTTCTATGTTTGTAGAAAGACGAACGCTTAAAAACAAATCTGAGGCTTCTGAACAGTGTCTTTAATGTTTGAAAAGGTTTTTCCCCTTGCTTTTGGTCATCGGCTTGGCAAAAAGCAAAAACGAGCCGAAAAAAATTCTGAAAGGAACAAAGGAAAGAAATGGCGACAGCCATTTAGGCGACGATTAAGGAGCCGGCTTTTCTTTGTTAAGGGTGGAGATTTTTTTCGCGGGTTCTGCGAAAAAAATACTACCCGTTCCTTTCGGAATTTTTAGCCCTTATATAGAGTGAGATAGAGAAATTACAAAAAACCAGTAATATCAAGGGTTTGAGAGGGGGGGGGTGTGAAGTTTTTTTCACACCTGTGTGAAGTTTTTTTCACACCTAATATTTGGTAAATAAATAAAAAAAAAAGATGTCAATATAGACATCTAAAATAAATAAACTGGAAGATTATGTTTTTTATTATCATCTTTATTAACTTTAAAATTTCTAAGAGACTTTTTAAATATGTGTTGAGTTGCCCGATCTATACCATCTTTAGGAGAACAACACATGATATTTGGATTCACAAACCAAGTTCGAGAAGTACAAATTCGCCCATCATCTGTAGTCATTCCAGATTCAGCTACACCAAGTACTCCCTTTTTTAATAAAGAATTCATTGTCTTAGAAACACTCTCTCTAGTTTTTCCAAGCTTTTCAGCTAAATAGCTTGGAGTAGCAGCATTAGTTTCAATTTCATCTTTATCACTACTTTTCTCAATAATTACATTAGTTTTAAACTCTATGTATGGTGAAAGTGCCAATAGGAATGCTTGTTCCGCACTTGTGAAATAACCAATACGGTTTAAATACTCCACATTATCCATGATTATTTGCACGAATTTCACCCTATCCGTAGGTTTTCTTTTTTTATAAATACCGTATTCATCACCAGTCATTCTTTGAAGTGCTTGGAGTAATAAAGCTTGTTCTTCTGAAGAAAAACCGCCTGCTTTAAGTTGCTGATGCATCTGTTCAAGTTTTAAATCTCTTGCCCTTGCTTTCTTTTCAGCTTCTTCCATAAGATTAATAACGCTTTTTTTGTCTTCTGCCATTATTTTTCTTCTCCTTCTCTATGGAAGGAGTTAACCCATTTATGTTAGAATATATTTAGTTAATAAGGGATTAACCCCTTCATATTGGTTGGTAAGAAACCCCGCTGCGACCAAACTTTGGGGTTTTTTACCATTTATAACGTCATTTCGACAAATCTTATAACAATTCCTTTAAGGATGCTAGTTCAATACTAGCATCCTTTTCTTTTTTAGAATAGATGTTGGTTTAGAATACTGGTCATCTATATAGTACATGTTCCTGTAAACTCTTAAGAGGGTTAAAAAAATACCCCTCCCTAATTTGGAAATATTATGGTAAAATTTTAGTTTCGTATTATCATAAAGGCTAAAGATTCTGCAAGGAACGGGTAGTATTTTTTTCGCAGAACCCGCGAAAAAAATCTCCACCCTTAACAAAGAAAAGCCGGCTCCTTAATCGTCGCCTAAATGGCTGTCGCCATTTCTTTCCTTTGTCCCTTTCAGAATCTTTTTCGGCTCGTTCTTGCTTTTCGCCAAGCCGATGACCAAAAGCAAGATGCGGGGGATCGGCTTGCACGAGCGATTATACGAGCCGAACCGCCAGATCATCCGTCCCTTGTATTGCTCTCTCTCCATATGACCTACACGCTTACGTGGGGTTTCGCCCCCACACGGCGAGCCATCCTCTGCCCAAAAACAAGGGAAGTGCCAAAACCTTAATAAAAACAAAAAAACAGCCCTTTTTAGGCTGCCTGTTAACATAAGATTCGAAAGCGGTAGTAAGTATATGTTGTTTATTTTAACATTTCTATTCTCTCCATGTCGGAAGACAATTATCTATGGCTTCGTTCCCCGAAAAGCTTATTTATACGATTCTGTCCTTTTTCTACCGTAGAAATCATCTCATCAAACAACTCTTGAACCGTAGGAACATTATCGATAAGACCTATAACCTGACCAG
>NZ_JASATP010000086.1:0-13795 GCF_038440375.1 Bacillus sp. OTU530 | reverse complement strand
AGAATATAGCTTAGACGAATTTTAAAAGGTGTGGTATTCGTTTGAAACAAAGTGATTGGGCTTATATAAATAATTAATATTAATGTTAACAAAAAAAATAATATATATGCTAATTATATAATTAAAAATAATATAAATAAATATGACTAAAACGTTCGTATCTGGTCAAAAAGTCTCTTAGTGTAGAGAAATTAGATTTTTATCTGCCAGAAAATATATTAGTGTATAATTTGCGCTTTTATATAAAATTGTGAGGACTTCAACATCTCCCGAGAGGCAGGGTTATTTTTAATTTTTACAACGAATTTCGTAACAAAAGGGCTATTCTTAAAGTCAAAAGCACGTTACTATTCTCTTATGTTAATGAGAAAGGGTGACGTGCTTTTTTATGAATATGCATCCAAAACAAGAGTTGTCTTTATTTACCGAAGAGTTGTATCGGTATATGTCTTCCGCTGCATTGGATCAATTAGCTATCGAAGTAGGTGGAATGAAACGAAAACGGAAGTGTTATGGACACCATTTTTTATCTTTGTGGGTATGGTTAAATCAACAAATCGCTACTACCTCGCTTACTCAACTTTGTAGTCAATTAGAAACTTCAACAGGAATCTTATTGAGCCCTGAAGGGCTTAACCGACGATTTAATTCGGCTTCGGTAACTTTCTTTCGAAGTGTATTTACTACACTTCTACAAGCTAAAATTGGAGGATTATCTAAGATTTCTCATTCTCTTTCTGCTTACTTTGAGCGTAATCGCATCCTTGATTCCACGATATTGTTTAAATATTTCTTTTGTCTGAGTTGCATGCCTGATGGCATGTTTTTTTCTTTCCTTAATTCTTCAACTGCTATAGGATAAGCCAGATTTTTATCCACTGTTATGACACGTGGCTTAGAAACATGAAAAGACCGCAAAGCTTTCTTGAAGAAGCATTTTGCAGTCTTATGATTTCTTGTTTTGCTTAGATAAAAATCAATCGTACTTCCTTCGGAATCAACTGCACGATATAAATACATCCATTGACCTTTTACCTTGATATACGTCTCATCCACTCGCCAAGAATCATTTGTTTTCTCAAGGTGACAGCAAACTCTCTTGTCTAATTCAGGACCCTATTGATGTACCCAACGCATGATGGTTGTGTGAGCGATGGGTAAACCTCGTTCCTTCATCATTTCTACCAAATCACGAAAACTGAGATTGTACCGTAGGTACCATCTTACAGTTAGCAAAATAATGTCAGGCTGATAATGTTTCCAGTTGAATAAATTTTGGTTTTCCATACTGATCATGCTCCTTTTTTAAAGTAGTAGTATCAGTATGTCTGAGATTTAGAGATTAATTGCATTATCTTGAAGTTTTTGCACCAGAACCGTTTAATTAATTAGTGTTTTTAAGGATTTCTTTTTCCAGAAAAATTGATGAAAAGTAGATTGGGCCAAGAAATTGACTATGAATGCAATTGGATATGCGAGCCATATTCCATTTATCCCAAGTGTTGTAAAATGTGACAAGGAGTATGCTGCCGGAATTTCAATCAGCAAAATACTTGTGACTGTAAAAATTGTTGGCCATAATACAGTACCTGTTGCTCTCATTGTTGCTGAGATTGCCTGAGTGTGACCCAAAATAACATAACTCCAAAATGAGATTATAATAAGATCTTTTGCGAGATTAATAGTATCGGAGTTGTCTAAAAAAATTCCTAAAATAGGATTTGGTATCAGGTAAAGAATGAGAATGAGGATACCACCAAGGAGATAATTTAGTGTAATGGCTATTTTCGTTATGTGTTTGATATTCGAAGTGTTCCCAGATCCCACGGCTTGTGCAACATATACTGAAATGGCAATTGAAATGCTCATCGCTGGTATTTGAACGTAGCTTGCAATTTGATTTATGATTCCATATGCAGCCGTTGCATTGGAACCATAATCATTTACAAAAGATATGACTGCGATTTCTGACAACGCTATTGAAACCATACTAATACTAGTAGGAATGGCTAATTTCAGTAAGGTTTTCAATACAGAGCCTTTCAAGTGAAGATGTTTCAATATAATAGAGTCTAATTTGAGTACATGATTTCGTTTGTGTAAGTGCACTAACAGAATCACAAATGTAATGAAATTGGCAAATACAGCAGCATAAGCAGCACCATTTAATCCGAATTCCGGTAAACCCAACCAACCGAAAATAAGAATTGGTAACAAAGCAATATTTAAGATAATATTAATCAGTAAAAAATAAAAAGGTGTTTTTGAATCGCCAACACCCCTCATAAAGGTTGTATAGCACATATATAGGAAGGTAATGGGTAATGTAACAAATAAAATACGTGCATACTCTGCACTTTCAATCAGAATATTCTCAGGTGTTCTCATCCATTTTAGAATATCTTCTGTAAATAACCCTCCGATTAGGGCGACAGCAATGGAAATAATCATCGTAAATGCTAAAGTAACCCCTACTACTTCCTTCATTTTTTTGATATCTCCACCACCGTACGTTTGCCCAACTAGAATAGAGCTTCCAGATCCAATTCCGATTATAAAGGATACTAAGAAAAAGAGCAGAGGGAAGAAGGCAGAAATAGCTGCTAAAGAATTGACTCCAAGTGTTTGCCCAACGACGATAATTCCAAATACTTGACCTAATGATTGCAAAATACTTGCAAAAATGACAGGTATGAGAAAAGCAATCATCGGTTTTGCGTATGACATGCTTTCATTTAAAGATTTATTCATTTCATATAACTCCTAATATGTTTCGTTTCAAAAGAATCCCATCCTTTTTGAATCAAGATTATTCAAGAAGTGAGTGAAAGATAATCGAGTATTAACATTTAAGTCATAACTCGTGTATGATCATTTATCTAACAAATGTTTATATAAGCTGGTAGTATAAACCAAATTGAGTATCATACCATAACAGTTTGCCATGTTTACGTTTCGGGATACGTGTTTGTAAACCCCATTCAGGGTATTGTTTAATAATCTGAACTTGATCACCAGTAGCAAAAGCAACAAATGATATATAATGATCTTTTGTCATAGGATGGTCGCTTGAAATAAACCATTCATTATCAATTTCTGTAATTGATAGCTTTTCTTCATCTGTTGCTTTCTTCGCTTCTAATAGTTCTAACTTTCTCCCGCAGCAAGATATGGTTATATCTCCAGTTGCTAATACAATATTATTACATGACGGACAGACAAAATAATTCGACTTTTTCATATTTCCTCCTACAAATTCATTCGAAGATAATTCACCTTCTAAAATATTTTCTATATTTACTCCCAATAGGGTAGACAAACTTGGTAATAGCGTGACATCTGGACAGCCATACCCACGCTCCCATTTTGAAATCGTTCGATCAGAAATGTTCATTTGATCAGCTAATTGTTTCTGTGTTAGCCCTTTTTCCTTCCGCAAATTATAAATTAACTCTCCAACTTTACGATTATCCATCATTTTCCCCTCCTGCTCTATTTTCATCTTAGAGGTTTATATGGTTGGTGGCAACAAACGTTCCGTAGAGTTAAACATAGGTAGGGGTTCACCTGTTTTCCTTTTGATTATGTTTTTATGACTATAATAATTAGACTGTTTATTGCTACTATTGGTTTATGGATTCTTCCTTATATAGTTAACTATATGGAAAATAAAAATTAGGGTTTTTCAAAAGTAAAAGCTAATTGTGAAATAGTGTACTTAAAGTAACAGGGCGTTAGTGAATTCAAAATTAAAAATTTTATGGTCAGGTTATATTTTGGATATTCCATTATAGGACGCTTTTCTTAAATTAGAAGGCGTCTTTTTTAAATGAAAATTGTTATTTATATAAACAACCAAAAAAGTTTAAAAGGGTACTTGAACCTAACACTATGTCAGGATGTATAGTAATGTTGCCGGTGAAAATAACCCGTACGAAATGAAGGGTTGATTCTGAATAAAAAAAAACTTGGAAAGTTGGAGAATTAGCTAAACAAACTGGACTTACGGTACGAATGCTTCATCATTACGATAAGATTAACCTATTTTCTCCTTCGCAGTATTCAGATACGGATCATAGACTTTATACAGAGTCAGAAATAGTCAGGCTACAACAAATTATGTCACTTAAGCAATTAGGTTTTTCTTTGGATGACATTAAAGAGATAATGGAAAATTGAAATTTCAATCCAGTTGAAATTATCAAAGTACAGTTAGATGATGTAAAAAAACGCATTCGACTACAGGAACCATTATGTAGTCGGTTGGAGAAAATATACGAATTGCTTAATAGTCAACAAGAAGCGACGCCCGAACAATTTATAAATTTAATTGAGGTGATTAGCTTGAGTTGAACAAGTAAAAACAAAAAGACCGAATAAATTTCGTTTTTTTGTGTTTGATTAAAATCAATAATGAGGTTTAACAGAACCTTATAAAAAGTGTGAATGTACGAAAATGTATCATTTTCTACATTCATTTTCTTGTCAAATGAGAATCGTTGAGAAGAGAAGTTCACTGCCTATTAATAAAGGATATAGTGACAAAAGTAAGAGCAGCCTTACAATACGTGGCTGCTTTTCCCTGTGGATTGTATCCGTATTTTGTTTATAGGGGTTTTGATGCATGCCTATCAAGCCAATCTAATCATGTATCCCTTATACGAGAAATACACTATTCTTTTCGTAGAATCATTGAAAAGGATGGCATTTTTTATGGATATTTCACTCTCAGAAGAATTGCGTCTCTTCGCTCAGGAATTACAATGTCATTTATCTCCTGAAATCCTTCATAGACTCGCAAAAGATGTAGGATTTGTCCGCCGGACAAGTAAATACAGTGGACAAGACCTTGTGTCACTGTGCGTCTGGCTCAGTCAAGAAGTTGCATCTACGTCTCTCAACCAACTATGCAGTGCATTAGAGGCTGCGACAGATGTACTCATCAGCCCGCAAGGACTAAATGAGCGATTTAACTCCGCCGCTGTCCAACTCCTGCATGACATTCTCACTGAACTGCTTCAAAAAAAGATTGCGGCACAACGATTTGTTATGGTTTAGAGGGAGCTGGGGGACAAACGAATTGAAGATGTATAACAGTGCACTTATATTTCAATCCGTATATTGGCCTTTACTAGCTTGATGGGCATGGGGTAGTAGCAGAGAAGTTGTCACCATCTGTAATTAGGAAATGTCAAGATTACAATAAATTATTTAAGTTTAATACTTCTAACACGCATACCCCCATCCTGTTTTGAATGGAGGTAAAATAAAGTTCAACAATATGTAACACTTTTTATAAATGCTTTAACATTTATAATCCCAATAGTAAAAGACCCCATATATCACCATCCACTTGTCATCGCTACTGATTTGGGGATACAGGAAATAAACTGATTAATAAATTCATTGATTTCTGCCTTTGTAATAATATAAGGGGGGAGTAAACGAATAGTATTTCCGTTTATAAGGTCCACTAGTATACCCTTATTCAATAATTCTAACTGTAGTTTTTTGACGTTTTTATTAGTGTCATGAATACTGATTCCAAACATCATTCCACAATGGCGTACTTCTTCGATAAAAGAAGAGTTTTCTTCCTGGACTTTTTGAAGTTTTTCATTTAAATATAAGGACATTTCATAAGATTTTTGCATTAAACCATCATCAATTAATGTTCTTAGTACAGCTAATCCTAAAGCCGTACCAATTGGAGAATGTGCGA
Source organism: Bacillus sp. OTU530 (assembly GCF_038440375.1). NCBI lineage: Bacteria > Bacillati > Bacillota > Bacilli > Caryophanales > Bacillaceae > Bacillus > Bacillus sp. OTU530. The sequence continues at coordinate 8,073 of NZ_JASATP010000086.1, read as the reverse complement.
ATGTTGTTCCATGATCACCAGGTGAAAATGTATCATAAAGTCGTGAACCTACGATTATTCCTCCTAAGGGTGTACCGCCTCCTGCCCCTTTACCAAATTGAATAATGTCAGGTGTAATATCAAAATGCTGATAAGCAAACAATTTTCCAGTTCTCCCTATACCACTTTGCACCTCGTCAACAACAAATAACACATTATACTGTCTACAAAGCTCTTCAACACCTTTTAAATATTCCCCCGACAAAGGGTATATCCCTCCACTGCCTAATATTGGCTCTAGCATAATAGCAATCGGATCTTCCTTGAGTATGGTTCTTTCTAGTTCCTTTAAATTCTCTCGCTCCACTTCATATACAGGAATAGACGTACGAGGAAAATTCTGATATACACCTTCTTGTCTTGTAAAGTGAAGGGCACCTAATGTACGTCCATGAAAACTTTCTTTGAGTACAATCACTCCATCACGTTTTTGATCTGTTATATGTCTGTACTTGTGGATTAGTTTTAAGGTTGCCTCAGTAGCTTCCGCGCCAGAGGTTGTAAAATAGACTTTCCCATCTTTTAAAGAATAATTGACTAATTTTTTTGCATATTCAATAGCAACTGGGTTTAAGAAATGAAAAGGAAGATGTAAGCAGTTTTTAACTTGTTCATAGGTAGCTTTTATAATATTAGGGTGATTATAGCCTAATATATTCACTCCTACACCAGAGAATAAATCCAGATATTCTTTACCATTTACATCATAAAGCTTACAACCTTTTCCCTCTTTTATAGCAACCGGCATACGATGATACGTAGACATTAAATATTCTTTATCTAATTGAAACCAATCGGTCATGAATTATTCCCCCTGGGTGTAGTTATATTGAATTTTTATATTAATTTATATGAATTATAAGAGTTTAATACACACTTCAACACTGCATTTAATTATGCTATTAGAAGCCTTCGCTCCTTCTAACCTGTAAGGAGGGTAAGGAGGATTCAATAATCATATTCAGTAGTTTGTTATAGGGGATTCCCGCAGCATGAGAACTTTTGGTCACCCCCGGCAATGTATTCACTTCCATAACATAGGGAGTTCCGTCTTTTATAATCATATCAACTCTAGCATAAACATTGCATTTTAATACTCTATAGCAGGCTACTGCAGCTTCAGCGACACGTTCATATGTTGTAGCCGGAAGTTCTACAACACCTTCAATCGTAGTGACAATATCGTATTTCGCATGATAATTCAAAAACTCATCCGTATGTTGAATCGAAATAATTGGTAAAGGTTTTCCGTCCAAAATAGAACATGTAATTTCTTCACCCTTTATATATTTTTCAATCACTACTTCAGAATCCCGCTTGAATACATCTTTAAGAGAGGAAAGTAAAGAATCCTTATCGTATACGATCTTTACCCCTACACTAGAACCACCTGAATGTGGTTTTACTACTAATGGATACCCCATTTTTATCTATTTCATCAAGCTGAAGCTTTTCTATACTTGAAAGATGAATCCTCTCATTTTTTTAACTCCCAATTTTCATTTTTTAATGTATCACCAATTATCCTAATTCCATGGACAATATCTTCTTCTGTTAATCTAGAAAATCCTAATCGAAACGTATTACTTCCTTTTCCATCCGTGTAAAAAACATCGCCAGGAGAAAAAACAACTCCCTTTTCATAGCATTTTTTCAAAAGTGTACGCGAATTCATTCCTTTTTCTAACTCTATAAAAAGATGAAGTCCTCCATCCCCAGTCATTCTATTTAATGGAATGTATTGATTACAAGCATGACGGGCTAGTTCATATTTTTTCTTATAAACTGACTTGACCTTTTTTAAGTACCTTTCAAAATAACCATCATGTAAATATTGAAAAAGCACTGCCTGATCAAGTGTGGATGTGTGAATGGTCCGTGTCCGTTTCATACTTTCCAGCCAGTAAATTAATTCCTTATCTGCTAAAATCCAACCAACACGTAAGCCTGGAAAAAGAATTTTTGAAAAGCTGCTGATATAAATAACATTGTTTCCAGACCCGGCAAAAGCCACTAAAGGTGCTAAATGGGAACCTGAATAACGTAACTCCTCATTAAAACCATCTTCCACGATAGGAATTTGATATTTTGAAAAGAGTTTCATGATTTCAGTCCTTTTTTCAGAAGAGGTGACAATCCCGGTCGGATTATGATAAGAAGGGATTAGATATGCAAAATCAAAATCAGCTTCGGATAAGCTTTTCTCAACTTGATCAATATCAATACCATCATCCTTCATTTCGATTCCATGGATGTCAAGTCCATGGAATCGAAAAAGCTTTAATGCGGCATGATGAGTAGGATTTTCACATATAATACGCCCAGATTTTTTAGTTAAGGAAGACAATAAAATATCCAGCCCCTCAGTGAAGCCATTAGTGATAAGAATATCCTTATTGGAAATATCTATCCCTTTCATTTCCATATAGTGAAGAAGGTAATTAATTAGGGGTTTATAACCTTTTGCATATCCGTAGTTCAAAACGATATCTCCTTCAATGGACATCCTATTCAGAAAAGCTCTTTTAAAATTTTCGACATCAAAAAGCTTTTCGTCTGGGGCAATGCTATTGAATGAAATCATGCCTTTTTCCCAGCGAACACCGTGCTTCATTAAATCTAATTCATCAGCTAGCAAGGTAACTTCATTGAGTTTTTCTTTCCAGTTAAGCTTGATAGATGGTGTATTGGATGCATCGACTTTCCCTACAAAATTTCCTTTTCCCTTTATTGCATAGATTAGGCCTTCTTGTTCTAAATCAGCGTAAGCAGTAAGAACAGTATTTCTGCTGACCGATAACAATTTACTAAGCTCTCGGGTAGATGGAAGTTTCTGGTGCTCCAGCAGGTGTCCTTTTATAATCATCTTTTTAAAATAATCTTTTAATTGAATATAAACCGGACGATCATCCGCAAGCTTAAAATCATTAAACACTTCCTTTGCCCCCTTGCTATCATTTTTACATAATTATAACTATCCCCAAAGGTCCACCACATATGTATTTTCTTTAACTAGTGGTATCGTTTTAGGGGTTCTGGTACAAAATTTTCGCACCAGAACCTCTTTTTTTTTTATTGCTCAAGTGAACAGGATGCTTTAATCGAGCAAGAAACTAAAAACTTCTAACTTCTGTATTCGAGAATTATATAAACAAAAAAATGTCTTCCAGCTAGGTAATCTGGAAGACATTTTCAACACTTACAGTGATACAGACTTATAGTTTGGCACGGAATACAATATACAGCGGAGGAGAAAGAAGCCCCATTTCTGAGGCCTTTTTTTGATGGATGTAGGTTGGCTGCCATTTAATAGCTTTTCCGGATTTTGGGGAACCTATGCTTGATGGATGTTAGGAGGTGCTATATTTGCCAGATGGTCAACTTATCAATGCAGACAAGATAGAACAGTCAAGAAAACTGTATGAAGAAATTCATCAGACGCATATGAAATATCTATCTTTTTGGAAAGAAACCACCTTATGGCATTGGGAATTTTGGTTGTCACTGTTTTTAGTTGTGTTTCCGTGGATGATTTGGTGGTTTTATCGGAAACGTGGTAGCGAAGGAAGGCTTCTTTTGGTGGGATTTTTCGTTCTCTTGGTTGCTTCATGGCTTGATTTTTTAGGAGTTGCCTTCGGTGCTTGGTTCTACACAGGAAAAGCTGTGCCCGTTATGCCAACCTTTTTCCCTTGGGATTCTTCATTATTACCGGTCACTGTTATGTTGTGGCTTCAATTCCAACCCCATTGGAATCCCTTTGTTAAAGCTGTTATATATGCTCTGGTTGTTGCCTTTGTAGGAGAACCATTCTTTGAATGGTTGGGTTTCTATACCCCCCTGAAATGGAGTGCTTATTATTCTTTTCCCATTTACATAGTTATTTTTTTAGTCTCACATCGCTTCAGTAAAATGATGTCATTTGACACCTTATGAAACATAAATTATTTCTTATATCGAATGTTATGTCGATCAACAACACATAAAAAATGAACACCAACGGATACTAGGGGATGAAGAGGATAAGCCATTCTCTTTCATCCATCTTGCTATGTTCTCCCCACCATTGAGAACATGGTTTTTCGTTTCCTTGTTTTGCCATCATTCCCTGAAACTAAAATTACCAATAATTGGACTATATTCATATCATTCACTTTGTAAGCGCTTTCTGGTATAATAGGAATTGGGTCGGGCGGCGCGCGTGGCTGCCAGCGGTACAAAGCGTAGGTGGGGCTTGTACTAGGGACGAACTGATAGAAGTCTTTTTATTTTATAAGTTAAAGATGAATCAGTTATCTCGGAAAGATTTCCGGATTATGGGGAATTTGAAAGCATTGTTATTAAACTTAATAGAACGTGTGAAATTTGGCTGGTTCGGTTTCTTTGAATTGCAAAGTACCGATAAACAAAAAAGCTGAATTTCTTGTAGAATAAAATTCAGCTTATGGATTCAACGATATTTAAGTTTTAATGTAAGGATTGTAACAGCAAAAGCTAATGTTACTAAATTGGCAAGCATCAATGGGATGTCTTTTGTATAAAAACCATATAGTAACCAAAGAAATACACCTGCAGTAAACATACTATACATAATTACAGATATGCCTTCTGTATTTTTTTCTTTTATTGTTTTAATGGTTTGCGGTAAAAGTGAAAACGTAGTCAAGAATGCGGCAACCATTCCGACTATTGTAAAAAAACTCACGGACTTTTCCTCCAATTCAATTTTGTAATAAAAAATTATTTTCATGAATACCAGTATTTACATTTTCCTTGCTGTCATAGTTTTAACTAACACTTTCCAAATCATTTCAGCAATCGATTACATAAAAAGAAAATTCTTGCCTACCATATCCATTGGGTTCTAAACAACGCTATACAATCCACAGTTAAGTATTGCATGCAACCGTCACAATCCGTAATTTATCAAAATTTCGCCGAAAATCAAACGAAAGACAGAGTTCGTTTTTCAAACAATCTACAAGATACAAGAATAGGATAATCAATTTTCCTAGCTCATTATAATAAAATCACTGTAATAAATCAATACTAGTTAGACTGCCAGAATTTTAACTTTTGCGCGCTTTTCATTTTGATTTTGGTAAGAATCAATGGTATTTCCTTCAGAATCTACTGCACGATACAGATACATCCATTCCTCTTTTATCTTGATATAGGTCTCATCGACTCTTCATGGGGCATTCGTTTGCCTGAGATGACGCCGGATCTCTTATCCAACTCAGGACTATATTGATGTATCCAACGTATAATGGTCGTGTGAGCCATCGATACTCCTCGTTCCTCCGTCACTTCCACAAGATTATGAAAGCTCAAGTGGTATTGTAGGTACCATCTGACAGTAAGAAGAATAATATCGGGTTGATAATGTTTTCACTTGAACAAATTTTGCCTTTCCACACGGATCATATCCCTTTTTTAGAGTAATCGTATCGGTATATCCAAGCTTTAGAAATTAATTGCGATTGTTTTTGGGTTTTTGCACCAGAAACCATTTTTTTCTCCTGTTTTTATATTCAGTTTCCTTTTATACTAGAATGAGCTTAACAATGAGGTAAACTATATGGAATATACTAAAAATTTGCTCTTACAAGTAATGATTATTTTGATCCCTGTCTTTTTTTATTCTATGTATTTAACCAATCGTCATCAATTCATCGAAACGAAACGTCAAAAATTAATTTTCAGTTTCTTGGCAACGATTACGTTAGTATTGTGCATGTCCTTTCCAATCTATTCGGATGTAAACGAGCGAAATGACCTACGGTTTGTAGCTCTTATGATAGGTATATTGTATGGAGGTGGATACGCAACAGGTATTGTTCTCACGATCATTTTATTGTTGTATCGTTGGTATTTTGGAGGGACAGGTTTTTATTCAACGGTATACCAAGTCTTGTTCCTCTTACCCATGTTTTTTTTAGCATATCCACGTTTCGTCCAGCAGGATCGAGCAGGTCGAATGAAACTGACTTGGAGGATGACATTGGGGATGTCCTTGATCTTCATCCTCGTGGATTTGCAAGAGATGGAATTTTTTAGCACACTTCAGGAAGTTTTAACGATATGTATTGCCACCATTGTAACTATCTTTCTGATTGAAACCTTAAGGGAAAATTCCAAGTTACACATGGAAGCTCAACAGGCGGAAAAATATAAGATACTCGGAGAATTGGCGAGTTCCTTTGCTCATGAAATTCGAAATCCTATGCAGACCAATCGAGGATTTCTCCAGTTACTTCTACAATCGCCAATTTCAGAGACGTATAAAGGGTATGTTCAAATTTGTATAGAAGAAGTGGATCGGGCGAATGACGTCATTACCGAATATCTTTCGCTTGCCAAGCCAGAAGCGGATATGAAAGAGTCCGTCGATGTTTTCGAAACAATACAAACGGTCGTCAATATTCTCTACTCCTATGCTTTAGAACGAAAAGTAAGCATAGACGTCCGACTTCCGGAGCAAGAGTGTGTGATATTGGGTCATCCCCAAAAAGTGAAACAAGCCTTCCTCAATATCATCAAAAATGGCATCGAAGCGATACATCAAGGTGGTGCGGTTTCCATTCTCGTGAAACAGGAGTCACAGCATGTGGTGATCCAAATCCAAGATGAGGGAGTAGGGATGAATGAAGACGAAGTGAAACGTCTTGGACAACCATTTTATTCTCTGAAAGAAAAAGGAACCGGCATAGGACTCATGGTGAGCTATCGCATTATCGACTCGCTTCATGGAAAAATCATCGTCCAAAGCCAAAAAGGAAAAGGAACCACGTTTACCATTCGGTTTCCTCTTCATAGTTGACGTGTTTATCTGTAAGGCAAGTGGATATTATCAGCTTCAAGAGGTATATGTACAGGAAAAAATCCAATAGAAGTAAGTATTTTTGAAGACTTTATCATCAATTTCAAGAACATATTTCTATCATACAAATTCTAACCATCTATAAAAACCTTTATAGATGGTTTTTGTTTTTTGAAAGATTTTATATGTGATATGGGGGGACTTGAATTTTTCGATTAAAATGAAAGAAGAAGTCTTCTTCATAATTAAATAATTAGGCTTACAAAATGCAGAGTTGGTTACTGCATCCAATACGGATGTTAAGTGACAATAAAGTCCTTTAAAATGCCAATTATATTATTCCATTAAAGGACCATATTGTTGAGGACTGTGGGTATAAACGATAAAATAAGGAAAAGGAAAGGAGCATGATGCAAAGATGAACGAAGAAATGATTTTCCAGCAAATCAACTTAATTAGGCAAAACACATTGAATGAAATAGAAGGTTTATCAGAAGAACAGGCAGATCAAAGGCCAGAAGGATTCCTCAACACAATCCGTTGGAATCTAGGTCACATTTACACAGTTCAAAATGCTTTGGTTTCAAAATTTGGTGGGAAAAATATCGATATACCATCTCGCTACCTTGAATTGTTCGCCCCAGGGACAAAGCCAGCCGATTGGCAAGGCGAAGTTCCGACACTCGATGAGTTGAAACAACTTCTTGAAGAACAGCCGGCAAAACTGAAGGAAGCTTTAGCCGGACAGCTGAATGAAAAAGCTGCAAAATCATTTAAATCACTATCAACCATTGGTGAGATTCTGAATTTCACGATGTATCATGAAGGATTGCATTTAGGAACGATTAAAGGGTTAAAAAAAGTAAACAGTGTGGCGGAGTAAAAAAAGAACCGTTCATTAAAAAGATATTAAAGAGAAAAGCCGATTATTGAAATGCTTATTACATAAAAGGACGCTTTAATGGAACAAGCAGCAAAAAGGATCTTTCAACCGAAGATCCTTTTTAGAGTACTAGTATCAGTATGTTCAAGTTTACTAGACTTCTTGCACCAGAACTCGATTATGTTATGATCGACTCAAGTAATGTTTATTCTCCTAGACCAAATAAAAAGTTGTTTCTTTTATAACAAGATTGTTCCGCAAACAGTCCATATAATTGAATAACTCACTTCCAAGACTATTGGATAATTATATAGGGCAGATTGTGAAGATT
>NZ_JASATP010000085.1:0-14076 GCF_038440375.1 Bacillus sp. OTU530 | reverse complement strand
ACCTTTCTTCTGAAGATACTTTGGAAATTCATCTTGAATCCATTGCAATTCCTGCCGATTAAAGACGTTTTTCCCTTGCAGTTTACCGTCACGCATCGGCACAACCCCCAAGTGCATATGGGGAGTTTTCTCGTCATTATGTACAGTCGCATAAGCAATATTCCGCTCTCCATAACGTCCCGCAAACAACTTATAGCTTTCTTCAAAAAATCGCTTTTGCTCTTTCCCATCAAGTCCGTCAAAAAATCCTCTATCTGATGTCACAAGTAACTCATTTACAAGAACAGCATCTTTCCGTGTTTGCCGTGTTCCAGTCTTCTGGATCTCGATGATCTCTTTTACTCGTTTGTTATAATCAATCTTTTCGGGATTCACCAAATCATAATTCAAATGGCAACGACTTTTATCAATCTCGTGATTCGTTTTACTCTCACGTTCTCTCTGGTTATGAAACTGCATCCCTTTTAGGTCGTGAGATTTCATTTTTTGCATCCGGCAAACCGCAAAACTCATGCAGGAACCCCCCTCGTTTCACCCTCTATTTTGGGGCCAGATTTCGGCAGAAACTTCCATGTAAAGTATAACCCACTATACTTTACTCCATAAAGTGTGGGGTCTGCGACGCTTTTTTTCGGCTTCCGCCGAGCCATGCAAGCATGGCAAGACCGCGGGGGATTTCGCTCCCCCACCACCCCACGACCAACGGCAGCCCGTTGGATCGCAATAAAAAAGATCAACCTAATCGCAAAGTATGATTAAAGTGTGATTACCAATCTCTATTTCTAAAGAGTCAAAGTAATATGTCATTTTATATTGATTTGTACTCAACTTACTTTCTGGTAGTGATATTTCTGAACTAATCACAACAAAATATTCAGCCTCATTGTCACAGGATATACTAACTGTTGCATCTAAATCAGTGCTATTATTAAATTCCAGATAGAACGAAGAACAGCGGTGTCTATTTATATATGAACTAAATTTTTTTACAGCGTCTATTGATTTCTGATGAAATTTATTTGCTTTACTATGATTCTGTTTTTTCTTTGATTGTTTTTTATTCCCTTTTCGCATATCATCTCCCCTTTCAAAAATAATCGCCGCCGATACGTTCCTTCTTGAACTAAGCACCCGTTGGCGGAATAAGACTATACAGTTAACCAGTCTTCATATTTAACATTATTACTAGACTTAGCTATTACCTTTGCTTCCTCTATAGAATCACAATCAAAATCACCGATAACTTCCCAATTCAAATCACAAGAAAACAAATAATACTCTTTGCTTCCTTCATATTGACAGATAGCCAATGCAGTTATAGGTAATTCATCAATTGTTTCATTATTGTCGTTTAATATTCCTATTGTTCCGAACCTGTTAGATGCAGAATTCGAAGTGTGTTGAATTACTTTTGCACCATCCAACTCTTTAGGTATCTCCATAAACAAAACCTCCAATTTATACCTATCCTAATTGTACTGAACTGCCAATTCGTTGAACAAGAAACAATGTATATTCCATACATGTGATGTTTACATAATCCCACATTATCGGAATTCAATGTATCTAGGAACCTAGAAAAAATCCCTTCAGTTAAGCGATCTGAAGGGGATTTATGTTCACTTAATCAGTGTTATCGGTAGTTGGTTCATAATATCTTGGCAAAACAGCTCTTACTTTTTGAGTAAGATGATTTTTGGTTTGTTACGGTTTAATTATCTCAGATAGGTATTTACCTTATTTCTTTTTAGATATTGGACGCATATCTTAATTAATAATTTTAGAGGAAAGGGAGGGCATACACATGGAAAGACAATACCCTTATCATCATCCATACCCGGTGAGTTATTATCCACATCATCACCATCATTATCCATATCCAGTGAGTTATTATCCATATCACCACCATCATTATCCATACCAGCATGTGGGTTATTATCCATATCCTCATCACTATGGATATCATGGTGGCTATTAATGTAAAAAACAAAAAACATCAAGAAAGAGGGGACTTTTGGGTCCCTCTTTAAATATTGTTGGTTTACATAACAATCGTTATCGGAAATTACTTATTTATTCATATAATTGGGATTATCAGAAGTGTATTACTCTTGGAATCTAAAAGACATAAGTTTGGTTTATATTGTAGGTTATTTATAATCACAAAAATATAATATATAAATATACATAAAATAAGATGAGACTTATACTTACATTGGAAAGACTCCCAAACAAAGTGTAAAAAAGGACCAGCTTCTTTATTTTGATTAACGGGACCTGTAAGAAGAGACCTAATCCTAATAAATAAAAAAAGAAAGGAGTGAATATTTATGCCTATAGTTAAACCATTCATGGCTGGAAGAAGATTTACAACTACAGCATCAACAGGTACAGCTGCAGGTGCTGATTTGACATTTGCTAATACAGATTTCACCGATGATGCTGGTGTTACTACTTCAACATTTCCTTCTTCACCTGCGGTTGTAAATTTATATATTAATGGCATACTTCAAACAAGTGATACTGTAACAGGTCTTTCGACTACTGCAGTAACTATTGTAGGAGGCGCTGCTCTTGATGGTGCTAATCCAATTATAATTGAATTCATTATAAATTAGTTATTTGAATCAATTATAAAAATAGCTGGTTTTCATGTTGTTGAAAAAAGCTAGTGTTCATAAAAAGTTCTACATTATTGTTGGCTTTTTGATGGACACTAGCTTTTTTAATGATTAATCAGGATAAATTGAAGCGTTATCGGTACACCCGCTTCAGGTGCTATTGGTGTTAACAACGTTAATACTCCTGCTTGCACGAGGTAAGCAGTTTGGGGTTGAATTATACCGTTAATAAACAAATTAATATAGGAAACTTCGCTTGGTGATAATATCTGAGTTGTTCCGTATTGGGCTAACCCATCAGCATTTGTATATATAAGTTTTTGACCGTCAGAAAAAGTAAAGTACAATAAATTAGTTGTAGGGATTGGAATTGGAATTGGAGGCCCCGGGGGTCCTGGAATCGGAGGAAACGTAGCAGGAAATGCACAAGGATTGCAAGGATTGAAGCACCTATTTTTTGAGGACAAGAATAATCAAGCTCCTTTCTTTATATATGTATTACATTTAATGTAAAACGAGCTGCTTTTTCTTGTACGTTTATCTATACTTGTCCCATAATATCCCTATGTATACCCTATACACGTCAAGTTAACATAACGCGACATTATCGGAAGTAGCCATGCCCAGGGCATCCGCGCCATTACTGGGTTTCTCGCAATCTCTGAAATTATTACGTATGCAGGATTTTATACATCCTTGTGAAATCAGGCTTTTTTATACCTGATTGGGTATCTTATACAAGCTTCTTTTGCATAAAATGTTGCATACTTTACAAACAAACTGTTTACGTATAATCAGAAATAGGGGATTGTGAAGCATGTATCCTGTTTTTATGAGAGTTGTCCCTTCTGTCCCTTTATGGCAATTTGTTGGTACGCAGCATGCGTGGCACAGCGCTTCTAGTCCCACGACTTCGTATCATCCACACAATTATCCTACAACAGTTCATCATTATCATTATCATGTTCCCTGGATATATTTTAAAAACTTCTACGGTACATTTTATATTTAAAAAAAGCAATACCTCTTATAGGCATTGCTTTTTTTATTTGCCAAGTAATTTAGCGATCCAGCTTTTCTTTTCTTCTGTGGTTGCAATCATTTTCTTTGCTTCCTGCATATTGCGAATAAGTGACATGAGTTGTTCATCACGTTTGTTTTCTTTGTCAGAACGATTATGTTCTATTTGAGTTTGTTTTTTCTTCTGGTTATGAATCACTTCTTTTAAGTACTCATCCCAAAAACCTTGGGCGCCGTCCAAACCCGCAAGGGGAATCCCTAATGAAATCAATCTTTAAATAAACCGAAAAAACCTTTCCGTTTTTGTTTCTGATTTTGCATACTCCTAATATTTTCAAGTAATAGTTGATCTCTCTTTTCCAGCTTTTCCTCAAGAAAAGTTTCTAGTTTATTATTTTTTTGCTCCACTTCGATTAGTTTTGTCTTCGTATTGGCTAAATGTTCTTTTGTAGTAACTAATTCATCGGTGATTTCCTGTAACTTTTGAATTAATACCTGATTGAAATGATTTTGTAATTGCTGATTGGCCAATACTTCATCTAACTTTTTTTCCAGTTCCGATTTTTCTTCTTTTGCAACAAATAAATCAAGTTCTCCATTCCGCCATGCCCTTACTTGATCATATGACCATTTTTGGACATGAATTTTTTCTTTAATTGCCTTTAATTCCTCAATATTTTCCTTAGAGTACCTACGATGTCCCCCTTGACTTCGCTCAGTCTGTATATTGAATTCGTTTGACCATACCTTTAATAAATCGGGGGTAACCCCTAAACGATCGGCAACGATTTTCGGTGTATAGCTTTCTGATTTTATTCCCAATTTTAAACCTCCCTAAAAAATCGGAATAAGGTTTTTCTTAGAAAAACACTGTTATATCAACGTTTTTATCAAAATCGGAAATTACTTGAAATGGATTTTACAACCGATTTTAAAAACGATCTGATTTCGGAATTAGTATCGTTTTTAAAACTGAATAGTAGTTACTTCTCGATAATAGCGTTTAAATCTTTTAATTTTATACAAAAAAAGACGGGAAATAAACGGGGCAAGGATCCACATATCCTTGTTACTTCTACGCTGTATAGAATCTTACATAACGTGAAATTTCAGATCACGTACAGAATGTTGATATCATGCGGATTCCCTCGGGCATGGCACTTCCGATAATGAGAGATTATGCTAACCTCACATGTATAGGGTATACAAACAAGGCACTGATACGTATCCAGTGTCTTTTTGTATTGGGAGGTTCCAATACCTTTCGATTCAAGACCAAGTGAGTATAAGTGTACAAGCCAATTTACCTTTCTACCATATATTTATTATTACACAAGGTGAAAGGGAGATATAAACATTGAATTGGGACAACTTAGGGTTTGTGATATGCAAACCGGACGCGGTATACTTACATTTAGAACAAGAAATTCTATCGTTTCTGCGACAAAAAGGCTTTCAAATTCTTGCTTGCAAATATGTGACTATTACACCGGATCTATGCAAGCTTTTATATTGGGAGGGATATAGGAATGCTCCTAAGCTGTGGGAATTGAAATCTAAATTCTTTCGTTTAGGAGAAAGTTTATGTGTGCTGGTTCAAGGCACACCACAATCGCCCTACAAATCTGTTTCTGAACTGATTTCCCAAAAATGGAAGGGTGACTTCAGGCCTGAAAAAGTAAAGGAAGGAACAATACGGCATACGTTTGGATCAATGAGTAGGATATTTAACCTATTTCATTCTTCAGACTGTACAAGCGCTGCGAAAAAGGAAGCAGCATTGTTTTTTACGGATGAAGAGCTGAGACGGTCGATACATCAAGGTGCGTCCTGCTTACCTAAACAAAAAAAGAAGCGCAATCTCAATCTCGATGTTACAGATATATACTTCCGTATCAAGAAGAAATGCATACAAGCTTCATCCATACATCCCGAAGTGAAGAGAAAATATAGGGACTATATTGATAAGAAGCACTATCAGGCCATGAGTGTAAGCAAGTCCGAAAAGGAAATCTGGCTGTACAAAACTTTGAAGAAGGAATACTCGAAGTTTTATCATGTCATTCACGAAGACGAATTGCTGAAGTGTATCACCGATTACCGGGATTTTGAAAAAATAGATTACGATACACTGTTTCAAGCGTTCGCTGCAATGGATTTAAATCTTACGAAATGGGAAACCTGCTTGCTCAAAACAACAATGTTAAATTTTTAAGTGGATGAGCACATTTTTGTTATAGTTCCAGCGTCCATAAAGATTTATCTTTTTAAACGGTCGAACTTCCAATAACACCTGATTATGTGGACACAAAAGCCCTTCAGATCACTTAACTGGCGGGCTTTTGGTAGTTTCTTAAATACATTGACTCCCGATAATGTGGGATTATGTTAACTTCATATGTATAGGATATACATAATATCATAAGACATAAAGAGATAATAAAGCCAACTAATAATCAATGGGGCAAGAGTTGCTTAGTGCTATTCTAGTCTACTTTGCCCCTGTATGAACGAACTGTAGTATTATCTGAATAAATAAGTAAAATTGTATTTTTAAGACGAAGTGCTACCTGAACCTCCAAGTAAACCGCCAAGGGACTTTACCAATTTTTGCAATGCTGGTGTAATATCTTGTTCAGAAGTTATTTTAAGACACTCTAATTCAACTTGGAGTTTCGTTCCAAAAAGAACAACTGTAATTGGAACTGGAATCGAAACACAAAGGGCTTCGCTTCCATCACACTGACACTGCTGCGATTGTTGTGACTGCTGTGATTGTTGCGACTGCTGTGGTTGTTGTGACTGCTGTGGTTGTTGCGACTGCTGTGGTCTTATCCCTCCACTCATATCCATATTTCTGTCGTCTATTACCAAAGGATAAGAGTCATATGGATAATACTGATAAAAAGCATTTGTGTGTCCATAATGACCATTATACATATTTCTTTCTCCATTCATTTTTCCCATCTCCCTTCCGTTACATGGTATTAACCTAGTGGATGATGGGTTCATCAGATTTTTCGTGCAGGATACCCCGACTTCAAGGAATGTGAAGGGCGTAGCCCAATGAGTAAGCCGGGGAGGAATGCGCGTTTTTGTGTAGTAAACCATTCCAATGCCGCATTTCCTCCTTTACGGTATCATTTTGGATAAGAGATGAACCGTTGGGTGAATCGTCGCTAAAGGCACCCTTTTTGTTCTTTGACAACCTAAGATATGAGGTTGGTTGCAGGAATACGTTGCAACCGTAAAATCTTAGATGTAACTCGTCTGCCTAGTACGTGTGGAAATTTGAGTACGGCTACTAGGCAATGCCGTGCATAACGGTTGCTACTTGAGCATGTCTCTTGTAGTAGGGCAACCGTCAACACGTCCATGATGCAGAGGACACTCCAAGGTGGGAGGTCTTAGACCGTCAGTACTGCTGGTCACTCGCAAGCCCCCACTTCAAGCGTAGCTAAGTGGTGGGTAGTTGACTTGACATCTTATCCTGAATGTACTGATCTTAGGAAGATTTTTAACTCTATTTAAAGTAAATATATCTGGTAGACTTTAACAAAAAATAGAAATCTGAATAGTATATTAAATAGAATTCCTCCATTGGTAAAAAACACTGACCTTATAAGTTAGTGTTTTTTTTATTAATATAGACCTAATGACAATCAAGGGCCCTCCTGCTATTAGAAGAGTCTGCTTGTTATTTACTCTTTCTTGTTCCTGTTCTCCATAATATCCGCCATCTTATAGATTGCTTCTGTTAAGCTATCTATCTTTTTCTCAAACATATTTAATATTGTTAAATTCTTTCGTAGACTAGCATACAAGCAAAGGAACGTTTAATAGCATACATATATTCTATTAGAGTGTATTTAATAAAATAGAATTAGAAGGTGAACAATGAAGTATTAAATTATTTGAGATTCTTGAAAGGAAGGAGAGGGCAATAAATATTTCTACCATGATTTCAGTTTTGGTGTTCTTTATGACAATAGCAGTGATCTTTTGGAGACCAAAGGGAATCAATGAGGCGTGGCCAGCAGCAATTGGCGCAGGGATTATTTTATTAACAGGAGCTGTATCCGGTGCTGATATTCTAGATATTCTACAAAAAATTGGCGGTGCTTCGATCACTATTATCTCAACGATTGTCATGGCTATTATCTTAGAAAGCTTCGGTTTTTTTCACTGGTCAGCTGCACGACTTGTAAGTTTAGCAAAAGGTTCAGGTTATCGTCTATACTGGTACATTCAGTTGTTATGTTTTTTGATGACACTTTTATTTAATAACGATGGCAGTATCTTAATCACTACCCCTATTTTAATTCTACTCCTCAAAAATCTTCGGCTAAAACCACACAAACAAATTCCATACCTTTTAACGGGAGCATTGATTGCCACAGCTTCAAGCACCCCTATTGGTGTAAGTAATATTGTGAACTTAATTTCATTGAAAATTCTTCATATGACTCTTTACATGCAGACTGCCATGATGTTTGTACCAGCAACGTTAGGACTATTGTTTATGTCGTGGTTGATGTACGTAGTAGTAAAACGGAAACTGCCTAAACGTTTGCCAGATTCAGTATATGATGTTGAACAAATGTTTTTCACGAAAAACTTTCATCCGTTAAACGGACAGCTTTTAGTCGAAACTAAGCGTCAACGCACAAAATTTATGCTAAAGATTTTACTGTTTGTTTTTCTCATACGCAGTTCTCTCTTTGTTGCCTCGTTGTTCTCAATTCCAATCGAGTTTGTTGCGGTAGTTGGCTCACTCATTTTGCTTATATGGAGATGGTACTACTTACGCACAAATCCTATTGATATATTGAAAAAAACGCCTTGGCATATCTTCATTTTCGCTTTTTCCATGTATGTGCTCATTTATGGTCTGCATAACTCGGGATTAACAGAACTTCTTGTGAAAGTATGTAAACCGATTGTGCAGCAGGGATTATTCGAGGCAACCTTTCTCATGGGAGGATTAATCTCTATTTTATCTAACCTGTTTAATAATCATCCAGCCTTATTGATTGGAACCATTACGTTAACAAAAATGGACCTCGATCTCATCACATTAAAGACCATGTATCTAGCAAGTATTATTGGAAGTGACATAGGGTCGTTGTTACTTCCTATCGGGACACTCGCCTCCTTAATATGGATGCATATCTTAAGAAAAAATAAAATCAAAGTGAAATGGAAAGATTTTTTCAGCGTATCATTGATTGTAGTCCCATTAACAGTAATCATAACTCTATTTTTGTTATATAACTGGATACAAATATTCTTTGCTTAATACCATATTCAACATAAAGTATCTGCTCGATAGAATATACCTTAATAATTCTTTTATTCATTACTTTCACCTATACCTTATCTATAAAACTAGCATAAAATGTACTAGTTATTTGAGGAGGTGATCTATTATAAGTTCTTTTGAGGGAAGTAATTTTGCTGGAACTAGTAATCTTGTACGATTCTTTAGAACATTAAGTCCAGGAACGCGTGTTGTTTTACAATTTGATGCTCGACCACCTGCAAGCGGCATTTTTCAAGGATTTCAAAATGGTACAGTACTTCTTACTAATTTTAATGGTTTTCCTGGTGTTGTACGTATCGCAGTAGGAAGTATTAATGCTGTTTCTGTTGGATAGATACGAATAGTAAGAAAAAAGCGGCTGCATGAAACAGCTGTTTTTTCTTACTATTTTTAATAGATTTATAGTTTGCTTCTAATTCCTACTGGCCACACTAGGAATTAGAATGTTATCATTCCTCATAAAAATTTTGTTCTGATAATTATGTAGAGCGGTGAGTACAATAGCATACTTCCACTCTATGCTGTATGTATTCCTAAAACATTTATATTCTTGTAAGCTAGGTCACTTTCCGAATGCTTTTTAAAGCCCCTAGAAGTCCCGTGGTTGCATTTTAATTTATCTGTTAAACCTCTTAGAATCTTATAAGCTGTACCATCTAAGTTTAACTGGATCCCTAACCCCTTCAATTTTTCGGTAAAATCGGAAAACTTTATATCCTGGTCAACAAGTGGAGCAATAATGTGCTCCAATGCTTTACGTTCCCAATTCATAAAGAATCCCCCCGAGAATTTATTATGTATTTAAAAGCCCCTATCGCCATTTCTGAGCGTTCTAAAGAGATAGCAGGGTATCTTTAAACGAACGTAGATAACCGCAGCTTACTTATCAAATAAATCTTCGAATTTAACAATTTGCTTAATATCCCCTATAACTCTTTCGTAATTTTTAACTTCTGAAATCGTAAGGAATTCGTTAATACAGCAATTTTTCGAACAATATCTACCGGATAAAGGGATAAATCTAGTTTCGTAATAATAACCGCCGTCTTTACTGCTTATATTTTCTTCGCAAGAATCACAGACAAAAGACCAATGGCGCTTTAAATCTTCTCGAAACTGTTTGCGGTAAAAGAATGCTACCATAGTGTAGAGCGCCTTCTAACACTTCTGAAATACGCTGCTCTACATTCTCCCGTTCTAGGAAGTTATCGCCTGTACGCTCAATGTGCGCAATAGTAGCGCTAAGCCCTTCTACAAGCTCCTTCATTTCCTGCAGCCCCATAGCGTAACCATGATTATCTACTAAAGCTATACCGTTTTCGACACCATCAATTCGTACGCGTTGGTACGGCGTTTCTCGAAATAATCGCTCTTTAATTTCAGAAACATGCGTAGGTTTCCCCATTCATAACTCCCCCTTTAACATGCAATCTAAAACACCACAGGAAGCCCGCTAGCGCGCCTTACCGCATAAAGTAGTAGTTTCGTATGTAATTCGTGATAAAACGGCTTAGCGGTCGTTTTTGCGCGTCTGAGTGTTATGTGTTAACTGTTTCTTTTTGGTCTCCTTGCAATTCCTCCATTAACTGCCGCTGAATAGCTTCTAATTCTGCTTTGTCTTCTTCGGTAGCCTGCGCAGCTGCTTGCTCTTTTTCTGCATCTGTAGCCTTTTGATCCGCAAACCATTCTGGCAGCTGCTCTTTTCTCGTAGTCTTGCGATTAGATTTACGTTCCCCTTTTGGCTGCTCGGTCTTCGTTTGGGCTTCTTTCTTACGACGTTCCTCTAACTCTTCGATCTTGCGCGTAATCATTTCTAAGAAGTAGCTATGAAAATCTGTATGTACTGCTCCTTCTCTTACTTTGCGTAAAGCTTTTGTCTTTAAAGCAGCAGCAGTTTTTGGCTGAAGATCTTCTTTAAAGCTAGCTAATAATTCGGAAATGATGATTTCCGCTGATTCTTGTGAAATTTCTACAGAATGTTTAGTAGCTTGCGAAGGAAACTTCGCTTTATCTTCTTCTTCAATATTTTTAAAATTGTTATTTTCTCTTTTTATTTTAGTAGGAACTTTTTGTTCCTGTACCAGCGGAACTTTTTGTGTACTTACCGTAGGAACTTTTTGTTCCTCTGGTGATTCGTCATCCCAAATAACATCGAATTCAGTTTCTACGGCTTCTTTCTTGCTACCTTGCAGTTTTAGACAAGCATCAATTAACGGTTTTAGGCTATATACCGCACTCGCCCATTCTCCACTTGCCTTATTACGTCTTTTTCCTATACGTAGCAAACTTTTATCTTTTAAAGATTTAACTATTTTACGGATAGCTCGTTCACTTTTTCCTTCTTCATATGAATCAGCAAAGTATAAAGCTGCTAAAGTCTCCTGGCTAGGGTAAGGATCATTTACATCATGCTTAAACGTAGCAAGTAAGCTAATGAATGAATACTCACCATGTGTCATTCCCAATCGTCTGTAGTTTCTCGTTATCATATTTGGCATTGTCGTAAATCCATCGTCTAGGATAGCTGATCCCCAGACTAGTTCAACATGTGAAGATTGTTTTTCGATTTGATTATTTTTAGCCATAACAAAAAGACCTCTTTTCCATTTGGATTTACGAAAAATGGCAAGAAGTCTCGAAAGGATAGAGTTGACCCTATAAAAAACTATGTGCTAATATGATGCTAATAACATAGTTTAAAAAGGGTATACTATGCCCTTTAAGCTTCTTTTGGGAGCCTTTTACCTGACCATCTCGCCAAAGTTGATACAGGTAAAGGGCTTTGTCCATTTTTGCGTATGTATTTGTCCTAATCCTAGCTTAGCATTGTTTTCCAATCTAGTTCAATTAAAATATGAGGAAGGAGCTGCTAGAATAGCAACCCCTTCGCTCTTACAAGGTTTAATGATTCGGATTAGCTTAGATAGAGTCATGTTTGAAAAAGGAAATATATCTGTAGCAGAGTTAGAAAGAAAAAGCGGAGTAAATAAAAATACTTTGCATGCTTTGTACAAAAATAAATCAACTCGTTTGGATTTATCTGTATTAGAACGAATTTGTGAAGCTCTGGATTGTGAACCTGGAGAATTACTTGAACGCGGTCCAAAGGAGGAAGAAGCAAAATAAAAGCCATCCCTAGTCAATGGGAAGGCTTTTTTTACGGGGACACAATGGAGACATTCCCCCCAAATATATAGGGACACGATAGGACATTCAAACACTTTTATTGATATCACGTTTTCACTAGGCTTTGCCTAGTCTATCACACTATGTGATAGCGGAAATCCCTTATGCTCTTCAGAGGGATTCCCTACTTCCTGAACAGCCGCGCCCAGAAGGATTTCTTTTGCTCTGCTGCAGCAATCAACTTCTTTGTTTCCTGTGTATCTCTAATCAAATTCATTAAGTTATTGTCGCGATTCCCATCGAGTTCCCTTTGTCTTTGCTGTTCCTGTTCTATCCGTTCTAGGCGTTCAGCATTGGATTTTTCCAAGCGTTCTAGTTGTTCCATCCGTTCCAGGATTCGTTCTTGGTTCTCCACAAATTGTTGCATAACTTCAGCTGCATAATTTGATCCGTTCTGTACTAGAACGCTAGGCGTTCGAGTCTCTTCATCCGCCATCGTATCCGTTCTATCATCCGTTACTGAGTTATCAAAATCCCTTGATAAAGATACTTTTACAGCTGCATCCGTTGTCATTCCAGCGTTCTGTATGAGCTCTTTCATACGGCGTAAAACAACAATATCACGTTCTAGAAACGCTCGACTGTTTTTTTCTCCTCTAACAAACTCATACCCTTGATTCTCTAAGGCTAAAGCCCATTTTCTCAGAGTGCTAGTTCCAATCTCTAATGTTTCAGCAACTTCTTTTGTCCAAAACGCTCTCTCGTTCACGCAAGCACCCCCTTAAGCGTTCTATTATAGAACACATTCTAGCATATTTACAAAAAACCCTTGCAACCACAGGAACGCATAGAGAACGTTTGAAACGGCAGGGAATCCCTTCTCGGTAGCCACGAACGAAATTACATAGTCATGTGGTAGGTGGTGCCCCTGCGGTCATCGCTACTGTTTAAATGCCAGTGAACTGGACATAATGCTGATACCACTAACTGAACGGTATGCACATCAAAATTAGGAGGGAGCCATCATGAGAAAGACTATTGATTTAGGTAATTTAATGCAAAACGTACATAATGCTTTGTTGGACGGGAAGGCATCCCCGATGGATGGAGAAGAAAAGTATATAGCTGATGTAAAACAACGGGTGCCGAAAATAGAGCAAGCCCTTCAAAAGGTAAAGAAGTATTTAGATCAAATCTCCCAACCGTAAGCATGAAGCAATCCCCCCCGGCAGTTGATGCTGTCCGGGGGGGATTGCTTCATGCTTATAAAATTTCAATTACAGTATATGAAATTAAAGTTTGTTTGAGCGACAACCTGTCCATAACGCCGTGTATAACCCTATTTATTTTGTGTACAAGCGGTTTTCATAATTCAAGATAAGAAAAAACGATTTCTCTATCGTAAAATCGAAAAAAGCCTAGCAGTTTTTCTAGGCTTTTTGTATAAAATCTTAAACTATCTCTCCATTCCTCGATCTTGACTTCGAGTTTGTTGCTTTTCTAGTTTCTCTTTTTCCATTTGCTTTTGTTTTTTTGCTACGAATTTTTGGGCCCCTTCAATTTCGTCTTTATCAAAGTACTTCTTTAACAGCTTCTCTTTTGCTTTATCTAATATACCAGCCTTGATATAGCCAGCCATGACGGCGAATTCAGGAATTTTTTCCTTATAAAATTCTTTAACCTTTTCCAGTGTTCTTTTCAAAAAGTCATTCTCTTTTTGCAGTTCCTCTTTGTCTTTTTTTAAATCGCTATTCTCACTCTTTAACAATTCTCTTTCAAGTGAGACGGCGTCCTTATCACGTTGTAACTTTTCATTTTTGATTTTAAGGCTCTTATTTTCGTCTCTAAGCGTTTCTGATGCCTTCGCTAGTAGTTTGATACTCTCAAAGTCTTCTGACACAATCTCGACTGTTTTAGGACGTAAAACGCCACCTCGCTCCTTTGTTTCAATCTCATCCACGCTTTTAACCTTGTCTAAAGATTGAC
>NZ_JASATP010000084.1:0-14775 GCF_038440375.1 Bacillus sp. OTU530 | reverse complement strand
CCGCCAGCGTTCATCCTGAGCCAGGATCAAACTCTCCATAAAAGTGTTTGTCTAGCTTTTAAAATAAAACATTGACGTTTTGTGTTTTGTTCAGTTTTCAAAGAACTATGTTATCGCTCAATGCGACTTCAATAATTTATCATATCCTAAAAAACATGTCAACATTCTTTTTTGTTTTCTTTGTTTTGTTAGAAGCGATGTTTCTTATAATACTCTTTTCTATATGACTCGTCAATAACCTTTTTAAAAATTATTAACGAATGATCTCCAATCAAAATAACATACAACTGCTAGTCTCTCTTTATCCATTGATAAATTTGGTAGATGTGGGGATAAAACGCCAATTGCCAATTCGAAAGAAACATTCTTTTCATACAAAAACTAATACTACTGAACTACCCCATCACCTACTCGCTCACACCCCTTTCCTACAAGAGGGACCTCTGTTGGCCGAAGGAAGGGATGTTCTTATCTATTATTTGATAAAATCAACGATGATTGGAGTGAAACAGTATTGAATTCATATAGAAGATGGATCGTCATCTTAGTTTTATGCATAACACTTATGTATAAACCCGCCTGTCCATTAGCTTCATATCAGAAGCCACACATAGACACGCTTAACATTTGGTCTCTTATGTTAGATAAACCATCTAAAGGTGAGGCTGTTCCTTCTCTGTCTCACCCTCCCTCCGTTTTGTTGGATGTTCCCCTTATTTCGCAAATGCCAGGGCTTCCAAGGGGTTGTGAGGTCACAAGTTTGGCTATGCTGCTGCATTATAAGGGGGTTAATGTCAGTAAGTTAACTTTAGCAAAAGAAATAAAAAAAGATCCTACACCCTATAGAAGGATTGGGCAAACCGTTTATTTCGGAAATCCCCATAAAGGATTTGTTGGAAGCATGACAACTATGTCACGGC
The DNA here is from genome assembly GCF_038440375.1 of Bacillus sp. OTU530. NCBI lineage: Bacteria > Bacillati > Bacillota > Bacilli > Caryophanales > Bacillaceae > Bacillus > Bacillus sp. OTU530. Next base: position 13,855 of record NZ_JASATP010000084.1, on the reverse strand, counting down.
CTGGTTTTGGTGTATTCCACGGTCCTATATATGAATTAGCTAATCGACACTTACAAGGCCGAGCTATCAATATAACTGGATCTTCATTTAAAGCGGTGCTGTTTCACCTCGGACAGCAAAAACCAGTATGGGTCATTTCAACAAGCACTTTCGAAAGAGTTCCCGCACGGTATTGGCGGACTTGGCAAACACCGCAAGGTCCAGTCTCTATTACCTATAAGGAACATAGCGTTCTTTTGACTGGGTATGATAATCAATACGTTTATTTCAATGACCCTCTTGCCAATATAAAAAACAGAAGAGTTCCGCTTGCTTCCTTCATCCGCGGCTGGGAGCAGTACGGAAAGCAAGCGATTACTTATAAATAGAAAAAGCTCGCTGATTGGCGAGCCATTAGATGAAGACCGAAGCATAGTTACACTTTATTCTTAAAAGTTCTTGCTATACCAAACTCGTTTCTGTTTGAGAATTTATACCTTCTTACAAATGCGAAAAAAGCGATGCTGAGCATCGCTTTTTAATTATTCTCTAACAAAAATGAAATACAGTACGAAAATCACTGCCATTGCATACATAATTGGGTGAACTTCTCTTCCACGTCCTTTTACAGCCATTGTAATTGGATAGAAGATAAAGCCAATTGCAATACCAGTTGCAATGCTGTAGCTAAGAGGCATTGTAATTAATGTGAAGAATGCAGGAACTGCCACTTCGAATTTCTTCCAATCAATTTCACCTAAAGAAGATACCATAAGGATACCAACAATAATAAGAGCTGGAGCAGTTACTGCTGCAGTAACAACACTAAGCAATGGTGAAAATAGAAGTGCTAAAAGGAAGAAGCACGCAGTTACAACTGCTGTAAATCCTGAACGTCCACCAGCTGCTACGCCTGCGGAAGACTCAATATAAGCTGTTGTCGTAGATGTACCAAATACTGCTCCAATTGTTGTTGCAGCTGCATCCGCAAACATCGCCTTACCTGCACGAGGAAGCCTGTTGTCTTTCATCAAGCCAGCTTGATTAGCAACCGCAACTAACGTACCTGCTGTATCAAAGAAATCAATAAAGAAGAATGTTAAAACAACCAAAATCATTTTCGCAGTAAAGATATCACCGATATGCGCTAGTGCTACACCAAATGTTGGCGCAAGACTTGGAACCGCCCCAATTACTTGTTTTGGAGCATCGATTAATCCTGTCGCCACGCCGACAGCAGCTGTGATAACCATACCATAGAACACAGCACCGTTAATCTTCCTTGTCATAAGAATAACTGTTAAAACAACTCCAAAAATCGCAAGTAAAGTAGAACCTTTTGTAAAATCACCTAAACCTACAAGTGTTGCATCATTATTAACAATAATACCTGCACCTTGGAATCCGATAAATGCAATAAACAAACCAATACCTGCAGCAACTGCGTGCTTTAATTCAACAGGAATTGCATTAATGATCTTTTCACGAAGACCTGTAGCTGTTAACACGATAAATACAAGACCAGAAACCAGCGTACCGGCAATAGCAGTTTGCCAAGGAATTCCCATTGTTAAGATAACTGTATAAGCAAAAAATGCATTAATCCCCATACCAGGAGCTAAGGCAATTGGATAACGAGCGAAAATACCCATAATTAAGGAACCCACAGCTGCAGCTAATGCAGTTGCTACAAATACAGCTCCCGGGTCCATACCCATTCCCGCAGGAAGACCCTTAACGCTGCTTAAAGATAAAGTAGCAGGGTTAACAAACAAAATATAAGCCATCGATAAAAACGTCGTTAAGCCGGCAATGAACTCTCTTTTATAATTCGTGCCAAGCTCCTCAAATTGAAAATAGCGTTTCATTACTTTCCCTCCATATTACAAGATGTTTTTTGTATTATTCCCTAAACAGGGCCAACAAAAAATGCCTCCATACTTAGATGGAGGCGTCGAGGACAAAAACAAGAATTTTCGTCCCAGCACCTCGTAGTCTAGCCATTTACGGCGGCTAGGTAGAAACTTTTGGGCCATATCCCCAATATTATACGATGGCTTTTATATATGAATAAAATACCTTACCATTTTACTTTCCGTATAAATTATTGTCAATAAAAAAACGAACATTTATAAATAAATGTTCGTTTTCGTTCGGAATTTATTCCCATTCAATTGTTGCAGGCGGTTTACTTGTAATATCGTACACAATACGGTTTACATGCTTAACTTCATTTACAATCCGTACAGAGATTTTCTCTAATACATCCCAAGGAATACGAGCCCAGTCAGCAGTCATCCCATCAATAGATGTAACCGCGCGAATTCCTACTGTATAATCGTATGTTCTTTCATCTCCCATTACCCCTACACTTTTCATACCAGGTAACGCTGTGAAATATTGCCAAACTTCACGTTCAAGTCCAGCATTCGTAATTTCTTCACGTAAAATTGCATCGGATTCACGAACAATCTCTAACTTTTCAGCTGTTACTTCACCCAATACACGAATTCCTAGACCAGGACCTGGGAATGGTTGACGCCATACAATCTCATCTGGAATACCAAGCTCCGTACCAAGCGCACGTACTTCATCCTTAAACAATGTTTTTAATGGCTCAATTAATGTAAATTGCATATCTTCAGGAAGGCCGCCTACATTGTGATGTGATTTAATTGTTTGTGCAGTTGCCGTTCCACTCTCAATAATATCTGTATACAATGTTCCTTGTGCCAAGAAATCCATTCCTTGCAGTTTGGATGCCTCATCATCGAACACATAGATAAATTCATTTCCGATAATTTTTCGTTTTTGTTCTGGGTCTGTAACACCCACTAACTTGCTTAAGAAGCGTTCCTGTGCATCCACTTTAATTACGTTCATATGGAAGCCTTCGCTGAACGTCTTCATTACACCCTCAGCCTCTCCTTTACGAAGCAAGCCATGGTCTACGAAAATACATGTTAATTGATCACCGATCGCTTTATGAATTAATACCGCTACAACAGAAGAGTCTACACCGCCGCTTAATGCACAGAGTACCTTTTTGTCGCCTACTGTCTCACGAATTTTTTGCAATTCTGTTTCAATAAAGTTACCCATGTTCCAGCCTTCGCTGCAGCCGCAAACCTCAAATACGAAGTTTTTCAACAGATCATTACCGTATTCGGAATGACGAACCTCCGGGTGAAATTGTACGCCATAAAATCCGCGCGCTTCATTGCTCATAGCAGCAATCGGGCACGATGCACTCGTTGCATCAACAACAAAGCCCTCCGGCAAGCCCGTTACTAAATCTCCGTGGCTCATCCAAACAACCTGCTCGCTAGGAAGATTGCTGTAAAGCTTGGATTCATTTTTTACTTCTAAAACAGCCTTTCCATACTCACGATGCTCTGCACGCTCTACCTTACCGCCTAAATGTTTTGTCATTAGCTGCATACCGTAGCAAACACCTAAAATTGGTAAACCTAACTCAAAAATCGCTTCATCACAACGGAAAGCTTGATCGCCATATACACTGTTCGGGCCGCCAGAGAAAATGATTCCCTTTGGATTCATTTTTTTAATCTCTTCAGCTGTCAATGTATGTGGATGAAGCTCGCTGTACACACCAAATTCACGAATACGACGCGCAATCAATTGATTATATTGGCTTCCGAAATCTAATACTACGATGAAATCATGCTGTTTACTCAAATTCATCACCTCAACGTTTATTCTGCCTAAGCAGTTTCAAAAACAGTACAAAAAAAGCCAAAATTCTGCCTCAAAATAAGAAAAGGCAGAATTCTAGCTTCCTAAAGAATATACCCGTTCTTTAAAAAAGTAGAATACCTGCCTTCATAGTCGAGTTATATTACGGTAACCCGGTAGAGACTCTCAGCCCATATCGCTGAGTATATATGAAGGTGCTTTTATGTCCTTTTCGATTGTAACAACGAAATATAACCACGGTCAAGAGAGAACTAGCAGAATTCAAGAGAGATTTTAGGCTTTTTCCTAACATTTCCTCGTTTTTCATATGACAATGTTTACCTTTTATAAAAAACTGAGTCGAAAGCGTTTACTCCTTAAAATAAATAAAGAAGACTCGCCGGCTGGAAAGTTCTGCTCCCCGAGCGAAGACAGAGGCGTAGCCCTACTGATACTGTATTCCTAACATTTCTCGCTACGTCGAATTGTCTTCCAGCTAGAAATTTATACTTTCTTACAGTGTAAATTAACCAAACAAAAGAACCATCTTCGTTTTAACGAAGATGGTTCTTTTTGCGAGCAGATATTACATCATGCCGCCCATTCCACCCATGCCGCCCATGCCGCCCATGTCAGGCATTCCAGCACCTTTCTCTTCTGGCTTGTCAGCCACAACAGCTTCTGTTGTTAAGAACATAGCCGCAACGGATGCTGCGTTTTGAAGAGCAGAACGAGTTACTTTTGTAGGGTCAACGATACCAGACTCGATCATGTTCACCCATTCGCCAGTAGCTGCGTTGAAACCTGTTCCAACTGCCGCATGCTTTAAGCGCTCTACTACTACAGATCCTTCTAGACCTGCATTAATTGCGATTTGGCGTACAGGCTCTTCTAAAGCACGAAGAACGATGCTTACACCTGTAGCTTCATCACCAGCTGCATTAATTGCTGCAACCTTGCTGTATACGTTCATCAACGCAGTACCACCGCCTGCTACGATACCTTCTTCTACTGCTGCACGCGTAGAGTTTAAAGCATCTTCAATGCGAAGTTTGCGTTCTTTTAATTCTGTTTCTGTAGCCGCACCAACTTTAATTACCGCTACACCGCCTGCTAGCTTAGCAAGACGCTCTTGTAATTTCTCACGGTCAAATTCAGAAGTAGACTCTTCATGCTGCGCACGAATTTGGTTGATACGCGCTGCAATTGCATCTTGGCTTCCCGCACCTTCAACAATTGTAGTGTTCTCTTTTGTAACAACTACCTTTGCTGCACGTCCTAAAGATGTAATTGTTGCAGATTTTAAATCACGGCCTAATTCTTCAGTGATTACTTCACCGCCTGTTAGGATTGCAACATCCTCTAGCATCGCTTTACGGCGATCACCAAAGCCAGGAGCCTTAACAGCTACTGCATTAAATGTTCCGCGAAGTTTGTTAACTACTAATGTAGCCAATGCTTCACCTTCTACATCCTCAGAGATTAAAAGCAATGGACGACCTTGTTGTACCACTTGCTCTAATACAGGAAGAATCTCTTGAATGCTAGTGATTTTCTTATCTGTAATTAAGATATACGGATTGTCTAAAACAGCTTCCATTTTCTCAGAATCTGTAATCATGTAAGGAGAAGCGTAACCGCGGTCAAATTGCATACCTTCTACTACATCTAATTCTGTTGTGAAGCCTTTAGATTCTTCTAGTGTAATAACACCATCATTGCCTACACGCTCCATCGCTTCAGCAATCAATTGTCCTACTTCTTCGTCAGCAGCAGAAATCGCAGCTACTTGTGCAATCGAAGATTTGCCTTCAATTGGCTTAGAAATTGCTTTTAATTCGTCAACCGCAGCTGTAACAGCTTTTTCAATTCCTTTGCGAAGACCCATTGGGTTTGCGCCAGCTGTTACGTTTTTCAAGCCTTCACGAATCATAGCTTGCGCAAGTACAGTCGCAGTTGTTGTACCGTCACCCGCTACATCATTCGTTTTGCTAGCTACTTCCGCAACAAGCTTTGCACCCATGTTTTCAAATGCATCTTCTAATTCGATTTCTTTTGCAATTGTTACACCGTCATTTGTAATTAGCGGAGAACCGAACTTCTTCTCTAATACAACATTACGTCCTTTTGGGCCAAGTGTAACCTTTACCGCATTTGCAAGAGTATCTACACCGCGAAGCATCGCGCGACGAGCATCTTCACTGAACTTAATATCCTTTGCCATGTTTCATGACCTCCTAATAGTTGTTTAGTAAAAATGTATAAAATTAGCCGATTACCGCTAAAATGTCGCTTTCACGTAAAATTAAGTATTCTGTGCCTTCGTACTTCACTTCAGTACCAGCGTATTTTGAGAAGATAATACGGTCGCCTACAGCTACTTCTAAAGCTACGCGCTCACCGTTTTCAAGAACACGACCTGTGCCGACTGCCACAATTTTTCCCTCTTGCGGCTTTTCTTGTGCAGTACCTGGTAAAACGATACCGCTTGCAGTTTTTTCTTCTGCTTCAACGAGTTCAATCACAACGCGATCACCTAATGGCTTTAGCATGAAAATAACCTCCTCAATAAGTATATAAGTTTTATCTTATTAGCACTCGATACCAACGAGTGCTAACACACTTATTATAATAATGAATCCATTTTTCTTTTGCAAGCAAAAAACTCACAAAATTTGTGAAAACAACCATTGTTTTGCTTATCCTGACCCTCACACAGTATATCCAATCGCTTCGAAAACATTCCCTTCGTGTTCCAACCGTATTCTATGTTACAATGAGACACATACCATAAATTGTTTTCGATACAAAACTCTGTTTTCCTTTTTACAAACGAAAATTTATAGCAAAAAAGGGGTTATGTAATTTGAATAAACGCTACGGCTGGATCATTGTTACATATATTGCAATGCAGCTATCCGGCGCAATCGGACTACCACTTTTAATTAAAACAGGATGGTATAATCAGTATGAACGCGAGGCGAAGCTCCAGATAGCTTCCGGACATTGGGCTATTATCAGCTTTCTCACGGCCCTTCTCATTATTCTATGGCTTTTGAGAAAAGACCGGGGGCAGATTAGCACAAATGGCCAAAAATCAAATGCGGCTACAACAGTCGTTTGGATGATAACAGGGGTCTTCTTGGCCTTCTTCGCACAGACGATTGCAGGAATGATTGAAATGAAAGTATTCGGTATTGAACCCGGTTCCGAAAACACAGAACAGCTCATTGAAATTGCAGCTGCCACACCTTGGTTCATTCTTGTAACATCTGTGTTGGCGCCTGTACTCGAGGAAATTGTTTTTAGAAAAATTTTATTTGGAACACTCTATAAACGTTATAACTTTTTGGTTGCGGCAATTATCAGCTCCCTAATCTTCGCTGCCGTTCATTTGGATTTCTCCCATTTACTCATTTATATGTCCATGGGGATTGTGTTTGCCTTTCTATATGTACGAACACAAAGAATTATTGTTCCTATCACAGCTCATGTGATGATGAATACCTTTGTTGTACTTATAAATCTTGTATTTAAAGACGACATAGAGCGAATGATGCAAAAAGCTGAAAAACTGCAAGCATTTATCGGAGGATTTTAATTATGCGAAGCTCACCACTGTTTATGGCCACACTATATTTTGTTCTCGGTTCTGTTTTCACATACTTAGCCGTGACAAGTGTGGAGACTACGATTTGGAACTTTTATACGCTGCTTTTAATTGTTATGGCAACATTCGATTTTGGACTAGCCTTAAGGCTCATCCTTCTGAATATCAGGCTGCGAAAGCTAAAAACGCCTAAAAAATAAAAACGCGGGACATCTGCCGCGTTTTTTTTATTTTGGATAATGCTTGAGGAAGTAGACAAGCGTCTGCAATTCCACTGCCAAATCAATATGATGAATACGAATATGCTCTGGAACATCAATCCGAGCCGGCGTAAAATTCAATATACCTTCTATTGCAGTTTTCGCCAATCGATCTGTTACTGACTGCGCTACATGAGAAGGCACCGTTAAAATTGCTACCTTAATATCATCCGTAAGTCTCTCTTCTAGTTCATCTAGATGATAAACAGGGATATCCGCAATCGTTGACCCGATTTTTCCTGTGTCTACATCAAATGCCATCTGAATCCTTGTATTATTATTTTTCGTGAAATTATAGTTTAAGAAAGCGGTTCCTAAATTCCCAACCCCAATTAAAATAACCCCAATTACATCGTCCTGATCGAGTGTTTGACTAAAAAATGATAAAAGATAATTTACATTATAGCCGTATCCTTTTTTTCCTAATGCGCCAAAATAGGAAAAATCTCTTCGAATCGTAGCGGAATCTACCTTCACTGCCTCACTCAGCTCAGCTGATGAAACACGCTGCTTACCAGAAAGTGATAAATTTTTAATAAACCTGTAGTATAAAGGCAATCGTTTCGCAGTTGCCTGCGGAATCTTCGGCTGCTCCATAGATGTTCCCCCTCCTCGCTTCTCCCTACTCCATTTTATATGTTATTAGAATAAATTTGTAGAAGTTTATTCATCTAAAGCTTTCTTTGTATAATAGAACTAGACTATGTCACTCAATTTAAACTATACACTATTTTTAGTTATATTGAAAAACATAAGTTTTATGTAAGAGAGACGAACTAGAGGTGATTGCATTGATACTACTACAAGTGAATGGATTGGTAAAGCAGTATGGCGCTGATGTAATTCTATCAAATATAAAGCTAGAGGTACAAACACGTGACCGCGTTGCGCTTGTCGGCCGCAACGGTGCGGGTAAATCTACGCTTTTAAAAATCATTGCCGGCGAGCTATCGTATGATGGAGGAGAAATCATCAAGCCAAAGGATGTAACAATGGGATATCTAGCCCAGAATACTGGATTAGAAACTTCCTTAACCATTTGGGAGGAAATGATTACCGTATTCGCTGAGCTGCAAGCAACCGAGCGGGAAATCCGCCGGCTAGAGCAAGAGATGGGACGCGAGGAAGTATTTACTGATGAAACGCGCTACAATAAACTGCTTTCCGATTATGACAGATTACAGCAAACGTATAAAGAAAAGGGAGGCTATCAATATGAAGCAGATATTCGTTCCATATTGAGCGGGCTGGGTTTTCCGATCGAAACGCACGGCACAGTCATCTCTACCTTAAGCGGCGGGCAGAAAACGAGGCTCGCTCTCGGCAAGATGCTGCTTACAAAACCAGATTTACTTATTCTGGATGAACCGACAAACCATCTTGATATTGAGACACTTACATGGTTAGAGCAGTATTTACAGGGCTATCCCGGAGCAATCTTAATTGTTTCACATGATCGCTATTTCTTGGATCGTCTTGTAACACAGGTATACGAAATTTCCAATAAGCAAAGTAAAAAATTCACAGGAAATTATAGTAAATATTTAGAAGAAAAAGCTGCCTCCTATGAACTGGAGATGAAGCGCTATGAAAAGCAGCAGGAAGAAGTATCAAAAATACAGGATTTCATCCAACGAAATATCGCTCGTGCTTCTACAACCAAACGGGCGCAAAGCAGACGAAAACAGCTTGAACGAATGGACTTAATGGAAAGACCTCTCGGCGATGAAAAATCGGCTTCCTTTCACTTTGATATTGACCGGCAAAGCGGAAATGATGTGCTAAAGGTGAAAGATTTAAAAATAGGATATGCAAACGAGGCCATCGCTCAGCATATTCATATGCATCTTACACGAGGGGACAGCATCGCTCTTGTTGGACCGAACGGAATTGGAAAATCAACGCTTCTAAAATCCATTATCGAACGGCTGAAGCCGCTGCAAGGAACGATTTCCTTTGGTTCAAATGTTACGGTTGGCTACTATGATCAGGAACAAGCAAACTTGACCTCCTCCAAACGTGTTCTGGATGAGCTATGGGATGAATTCCCGCTAAAACCGGAAAAAGAAATTCGTACAGTTCTCGGCAACTTTTTATTTTCTGGAGATGATGTATTAAAGCCCGTCTCTTCGTTAAGCGGTGGCGAAAAGGCTCGTGTCGCCCTCGCTAAACTTATGATGCAAAGGTCAAACTTTCTAATCTTGGATGAGCCGACAAACCATCTGGATTTAAGTAGTAAAGAAATATTAGAGAATGCCTTAATCGATTTTCCTGGCACCCTTTTATTTGTTTCCCATGACCGTTATTTTATCAATCGTGTAGCTACAAAGGTGATTGAGCTGTCAAGGGAGGGCTCAGAGGAGTATCTAGGTGACTATGACTATTATGTACAAAAGAAAGCGGAAATGTTAGAGCGGGCACAACTACAGCAAGAGGAACAAGGGCAGCCAGCTAAGGTTGAGCAAACAGCAGAAAAACGAACCTATCTTGAGGATAAAGAGCGAAAAAAGCTGGAGCGACAACGAATCCGGAAGATTGAAGAGCTTGAGGCACGCATTATGGAGTGGGAAGAGCAAATTGCAGCATTAGAAGAAAAGCTCTGTCTTCCCGAGGTGTTTCAAGATTATGAGCAGGTTCAGCAAATCAATGCAGAAAAGCAAGCCCTGCAAGAGCAGCTTGAGCTTGATATGGCCGAGTGGGAGAACCTACAAGAATAAGTTTAGACGGTGTCCTGCCAAGAACCAACATGACCCAGTCATAATAAAAAAGTCAGTGCTTCACTGACTTTTTTATTACACTTTAAGAAAGGATAAATTTCTAGCTGGAAGACCATTCGACGTAGCGGGAAATTTTAAGAATAAAGTATAAGGGCAACTACGCCTCTGTCTTCACCCAAGGGCGGGGCTCGCCAATCGGCGAGTTTTCCTTATCCACAGATCCGCTTAACCTCATCAACTTATCCACATTATCAACAAGGAAACATCCACTTATCAACAACTTTTACACAAATCATTGATGGTTAACCACATTTCCCAACATATTTATCCACAGAAAAAGCGATTCCTGTTTATAATCTAACATTCGAGATCTAAGCCTGGATTTGCATTTAAAGCCAAATTGGCCCGCTTGCCCTGACTGTATAAAATAGTACCTGCTGCCGCAATCATAGCAGCATTATCCGTACAAAGCGACAATGGCGGAATCACGAGCTCTATGTTCTGCATTGGTGAAAATGCCTCCTGCAGACGGTTACGCAGGCCTTTATTGGCAGCTACACCTCCCGCAAGCAATACCTGCTTTACTCCATATTCAACAGCCGCTTTTACTGTTTTTGTAACAAGCACATCGATGACGCTGTCCTGAAAACTTGCTGCTAAATCTTCAGGGGCAATGACCTCTCCCCTTTGTTTTGCGTTATGAACAGCGTTGATAACTGCGGATTTTAAGCCGCTGAAGCTAAAATCATAAGAATCCGGTTCCAACCAAGCGCGCGGCAAGCCAAGAACTGGCTGACCCTCATGTGCTAAGCGGTCAATATGAGGTCCGCCCGGATACGGAAGGGACAATGTTCTTGCTACCTTATCATAAGCCTCTCCAGCCGCATCATCACGCGTTTCCCCGATTACCTCAAACGAACCATGCTTCTCCATGTAAACAAGTTCTGTATGCCCTCCGGAAACAACGAGAGACAGCAAAGGAAACTTCATCTCCGTGATAAGACGATTCGCATAAATATGACCCGCAATATGGTGGACACCCACTAATGGGATTCCATGGGCAAATGCAACTGCCTTTGCAGCGTTCACTCCAATTAATAATGCCCCAACAAGACCAGGCCCTTCTGTCACCGCAATCGCATCTATATCCTGTAACGTTACATCCGCTTGCCTCAAGGCTTCTTCTAATACAACTGTAATTTGCTCTACATGATGGCGAGATGCAATCTCTGGAACTACTCCTCCAAATCGCTTATGGCTCTCGATTTGAGACGCCACCACATTAGATAAAATCTCATGACCATTCTTTACAACAGCTACGGCAGTCTCGTCACAGCTCGTCTCGATTCCTAATATAATACTATCTACTTTTGTCATAATCTCACCCACATTACAAGAGCATCCTCGTAGTTATCCGTATAATATCGTTTGCGAATACCGCCGTTTAAAAAACCAAACTTGCGGTACAGCTTTTGAGCAATCTCATTAGATACACGAACCTCTAGCGTCATCGAGTGAGCTCCTAATTTTTTTGCTTTTTCAATCACTTCATTTAGTAATGCTTCTCCCAGATTCCTCCCGCGATACTCAGGTAGAATGGCGATATTCGTAATATGAGATTCATCTAAAATGAGCCACATTCCGCAATAACCAATAATAGCACCATCTTTCTCCATCACAGTATATCGGGCATATTCATTTATTGTCATTTCGCGTTCAAATGTTTCGAAGGTCCAGGGAATCGCAAACGATACCTGTTCAATCGCAACAACCTGTGCAATATCCTCGGGTTTCATATCCCGAAATATGATTGACTCACTCATTTCCTTTTCCCCTATTTTGCTTGATTTGCCAGCCAATTTGCTTCTGCTTCAGCCATACGAATATAATTTGGTACAAATGTATGTACTTCCTCTGACTCTTTTTGTAAACCAATGCAGCCTAGTTCACTTGGTCTTGGGTTATGTTTAGCCGTTGAAGCAAATACAGCCTGCTCCCCTAACGCAGCTATAATAGTCTCTTTATGAATAGATAAATCATTCCCTATAAATAATACTTTTTGATTTAACTCCTTTAATAATAGAAGCCATTCTGAAATAAGGATAATACGTTCTTCTTCTTTTACCTTGAGCGTATCTTCATATGTATAAAGACCTGTATAGATTTGCTGTCTTCTTGCATCAAAAAGTGGACAAATATAACCATCGAAGTAAGAAGCATTTGCTGCTAAAACCTCTAAACTGGATACACCTGTAATCGGGATTTGCAGGGACCAGGCCAATGTTTTAGCCACTGTCACCCCAATACGCACCCCTGTATAAGATCCAGGACCTGCAGCCACTACAATTTTCTCGAGGTCACTCGGCTTTGTATCGCATTCCTTCAATAGCTGTTCAATTGCCGGCATGAGCCGTACAGAATGATTCTTCTTCACATTTGTAATAATTTCGCCTACTACTTGCTGTTCATCGAGAAGCGCGACGCCCATTACATAATTCGCTGTATCAATTGCTAATACTTTCATTCTTCAAAAGCTCCTCACATAATCTAATATACCGTTCTCCCTTCGGCTCTAACACAATGCCCCGATTGTTGCTGCCTTCATGAAATAAACTAATTTTAAGTAAGGAGGAAGGCAAATAGTGCTCAATTAAGTGAGCCCATTCAACTACTGTCACACCGCTCCCATAAAAATACTCATCGAATCCTAGATCTTCTTCACTCTCGGCTAATCGATATACGTCCATGTGATAGAGAGGGATTCTTCCTTTGTATTCCTTAATAATATTGAAGGTTGGACTATTTACAACTCGATTCACACCAAGACCTTTTGCAAGTCCCTTTGTGAAGGTTGTCTTTCCTGCGCCTAAATCTCCCTCTAAAATAAAAACATCCTGCTCCTCAGCTAACATCCCCAGCTTTTCCGATATCTTCATTGTATCTTCTGGAGAGGAGGTTCTAATCTTATATTCGTTCAACTGCTTCACCAGCCTTATTTCTTATTTTTATAGTATATCCGTTCTTCCATGCTTGAGCATTCTATAAGAACGAAAAGATAAATTCCTGATTCTCATTATACTATTTTTTCAAATGAAAAATAATTGAACTACACTCCGCCTACCCGCTAACACAGCCTTCCCACGAGGAGGCTCTCCAGATAATGCCTATCATGTGCTTGAAGTGGGTGATAAATGTCGGAGCTTCCGGCTGGAAATTTATACTTTCCTAACAGTATAAAAAAAACCTTAGGATAAGCTCCCAAGGATATCTAACTACTCTTATGTATCTAACAAATCCAAGCATAAAAAAACACGAAACATCTTGTTTCGCTTATGAAAAATGGCGGTCCCGACGGGGATCGAACCCGCGATCTCCTGCGTGACAGGCAGGCATGTTAACCGCTACACCACGGAACCCTTTATTTATTTATAGCTTTGGTTGCGGGGACAGGATTTGAACCTGCGACCTTCGGGTTATGAGCCCGACGAGCTACCAGACTGCTCCACCCCGCGATGTTATGAAAAATAAAAAGGCCTAGCGACGTCCTACTCTCACAGGGGGAAACCCCCAACTACCATCGGCGCTGAAGAGCT
>NZ_JASATP010000083.1:0-15219 GCF_038440375.1 Bacillus sp. OTU530 | reverse complement strand
CAAATTTTGCTTTTCCATACTGATCACACCCTTTTTAGAGTCATAGTATCAGTATGTCCAAGTTTACTAGATTTCTTGCACCAGAACCGACTTTAGTTATTGTGAGAGGAGGTCAAACATCACTGTTACTGCAAGGAGATCGGCTGATCCTCCAGGACTGATATTTCTCTGAATGAAATCTCTCTCCATGTCATAGACCATCTCTACGCCTTCTTTTTTTAGCATACCACCGGAATCCAGGACCCTCCCGGCATAATGGTGAACATATTCAAGCGTTTCTAAATTATGTCTTGCGACAATATTGGTATCTTCATTTACAGCCATTAGATGGAGTAGCGTTTGAACCAGGATATCATTTAGATGCAAGGTCTTCATTGATTTCATTTCCTTCAGCACAGGAAGTGAGTAATTTCGTACTGTCGGAAAACCATTTTCAACTTCTCCGCGAATTCCTTTAAGCCCATATTTCTGATAAAGTTTTTCCCCGTAAGTAAGGTTTTCCTTTTTGTTCAAATTTGTTAGTTCCCTTAAACATAAACCTTGTGTCATAAGGGAAACTTTTGTACATATTATTTCTACATCCACAATTTTTCTTTCACTTTCCACCATACAGCAAGAAGCTGCAGCACAGATAATTCCTAAAGAAAAGATTAAACCTTTATGGGTATTGACATTGTTTGTTGCCGCAAACATTGCCTTTTCAGCTTCCATCCCAAGATTTCTTAAAGTGTTAAACAGTTCCTGTGGATTTTTCCCAGCGTATTTTACTCCCTCTATGGCACAATTATGGAAGTATTGGTTCAGAGCGGCACTGCTGGCCATAAAAGTAAAAAAATCCATATCTTTATGTGCTCCCTGATTAAATCTGTCAACAAGTCCAGGCTTGGGACTTGCCGAAACCTCATAAAGTAAAGATGTCAAGGCTTTTTGCGAAATGCTTTGCATCAACTGATCCATCATGTTCAATACCTCTCTTTCCCTTGATCCACATTCACCAAAAAGAATGACCAAACCCGATAAATGCCTGTTTAATTTATACACGAAACTTACCAGCGGCTTGGTCATATAATTAACTTAAGATCCAATCTTTAAATAAGAATCCACCATACTACGAATCTTATTTGTCAATGCCTCTATTGAATGCTTTCTGCTCCGGCCGCAAATATGAGCCTCATCTTCACAGACAAGGCATTTTCGTTTTGAACGGCCAAATTCCTCTCTGGAGATGGGTATTCCATCTGTCCCGATTACATCAAGATCAAACAATCGCCCCAGCGGATGCTCACTTTCAATTTCAAGCATTAAAGCTTTTAAAGTTCGTTCAGTAGTCTTGACAACAAAATATGACTCATATCCCGAATTTGGTTCATTGGTTTCAAAATGTTCCAATGGCAGACCAGCCTCTTTAAGTTTTTTCACAACTGCCTTACATCCTGCTTGAAAAATGATTCTGCTTTCAGTTGTTTTCTTAACCGGTCCTGGAATATTGATTGTGAAGGATATTAAAGGCAGCTTATATTCCTTAATTAATTCCTTTTGATGGTCAGCTCGATATTCACGGGCTTCCAATAATTCCTTTAATGTTACTTCCCCCGCTGAGTTCATTTCCAAGGGTCCTTTTTCACTTGATGAATGACATCAATTATTGAACCATCCCTGTACTTAACCACACCAACAATTTTATCCTCTACCTGAATAGGTTCAGGTATTCCAACAATCTTATTTGCCTTTGCCTTGAGCTCTTCAATGGATACCACAGGCAAGTTTGCTTTTTTAAGGTTTGTATACAAATCCTGTCTGCGAGGATTAACTGCAATCCCTTGATCGGTAACCAGGACATCAATGGAACATCCAGGGGTTACTACAGTGTGTACTCGGTCAAGAATCGATGGCATTCTGCCCCTAATAAGCGGGGCGACAATGATGGAACAGGCTGCCCCGGCGGCTGAATCACAGTGCCCGCCTGAAGCGCCGCGAATGACCCCGTCCGATCCGGTAATGACATTCACGTTAAAATCAACATCAATTTCTAATGCACTTAACACTGTTACATCCAATTGATTAACCGCACTCCCCGGATTATCAGGGCTTGCATAATATTCGGCATCAATTTGCTGATGGAACCGGTTATTTTTAAGTGAAGTGACTGCCTTAAGGTCAAAGCCTTGTACATCCAATAATTTTTTGATAAGCCCTTCCTCATGGAGATCAACCATCTGTCCGGTAATTCCGCCGAGTGCAAAGCTTGCTTTAATGTTTCGCTCAATCATCTTTTCTCTCAAGAATCTTGTAGCAGCAAGGGAGGCTCCACCTGATCCGGTTTGCAGTGAAAAGCCGTCTTCGAAATAACCTGAAGCAGCAATAACATCTGCTGCAGTCTGTGCAATTAACAAATCTTTCGGATTCTTAGTAAACCGGGTTGCACCCGACATAATCCCTTTAGGGTCCCCAATGGCATCCACGACGACGACATAATCAACTTGAGATTCAGGAATAGCAAAGGGTGTGTTTGGGTATTCAACCAAATGATCCGTGATTAAAACAGCCTTTTTAGCAAACTGGGCATCAACCTTTGCATATCCCAACGAACCGCATTCCGATGTTCCTGCATTATCTCTGGAATATCCATTGGCATTACCGGCAGGGTCACATGATGGCACTCCTAAAAAGGCAACATCAATCTCTAATTCTCCTGATGCAACTGCCCTGGCTCTTCCGCCATGGGAATTAATCACGACTGGAATGTTCATTAAACCGTTTGAAATAGCTTCAGCCAATTCTCCTCTAAGTCCACTCGTCTCAATCCTGCGAACAACTCCATTTTTAATATGATTAATTAATGGGGCATGGATATCTGTAAGAGAACTCGGTGCAATTGTAAGATCCTTCATTCCCATTTTTGCTATTGTCTCAAGCACCATATTCACAATATAATCGCCATTTCGAAAGTGATGATGGAAAGAAATCGTCATTCCGTCTTTTAAACCCGTTTCCTTGATAGCGGTTTCAATAGAATCAAGGATTTTATTCCGATCCGAATTTCTCAGGCGGTCTTTGGATTTCTCCGTATTTTTTACCACATTGTACGAATCAAACGATTTTAGTGTTCCAAGTCCGCAAATCTCTTTTGGTATATTTCGTCCAATAACATTATACATATTGCAACATCTCCTCAACGCTAACTCTATCAACGGCTTTTGCCAGTTCCAGTACTCTGCGCGCTCTTTCGACAATTGGCTTATCAATCATTTTTCCGTTCAGACTGATAACACCCGATCCCCTGCTCTCAGCTTCTCTAGCTGCTTCAATAACCGCAATGGATTTCTTAATTTCGGCTTCAGTCGGTGTATAGATATCATGCACAATATTAATTTGGCGCGGATTAATAAGAGATTTTCCATCAAAGCCCAATTGTTTAATCAATTTGACTTCCTGGATAAAACCTTCTTCATCATCGACATCAGAAAAGACGGTATCTAAAGCATCAATTCCAGCAGCACGCGCAGCAAAGAGGATTTGACTTCTTGCAGCAAGCAATTCAATACCTTCTTTCGATCTAGTGGTCCTTAAATCGGTTACAAAATCCTCAGCACCAATTGCGATCCCGATTAACCGCTTGCTTGCTGTTGCGATTTTATAGGCATTAATAACTCCCAAAGCACTTTCAATAGCGGCCATTAGCTTGATCGTTCCATATTCCATTCCAGCTTCTCTTTCAATTTGCGTTATCAATAGATCCGCTTTCTCAACATCTTCCGGGGTTTCCGTTTTAGGCAGCCGGATTGCATCTGGTTTTGCCCTCACAATCGCTTCAAAATCATCTCTTCCATAAGGGGTATCTAGACCGTTAACGCGCACAAGAATTTCTGTTTGTCCATAATCCATTATTTTTAGAGCTTCATAGACTAAAAATCTGGCAGAATCTTTTTCGTTGAGAGAAACAGAATCTTCCAAGTCAAACATGATCGAGTCCGCTCCATAGATATTAGCGTCCCTGATCATTCCTGGGTTGTTCCCTGGAACATATAACATACTTCTTCTTAGTCTGCCCATTTTATCTCACCTCCCAAGGAAAGCAATTTTGTTTCGTAGCCCTGCTTACGGCTGTCCTTACTCTTGCACGAATAGTACAGTCTAAAGCTCCTTTATCTTTTGCCAGAACATATGCATTTTTTACCCCTAACTCCAGCAGGGTCTCTATAATGACTTTTTTAATCTGTTTGCCAAACTGATTTTCAACTGTACTTTTAAGTTCAACTTCAATTCCATTGCCTTCATTCTGTTCAATTTGGATCGTGATATCGCTTGATTCAAGTGTTCCTGCAACCCCTGCACTCAAGATTTTCACTTTTTTCGGCATCATCAACATTTTTACATCAACCTCCTACTAATGTCGTTTAAATTCTTCCTTAATCCTTTGAATAATCCCTTCAGCCTCTGGGGATAGAAGAAATTGAAACGTCGTTTCTGGAACTAGCTTCTTTATTTCGTGAATCCTTTCCTCACGGATCAGTTCTCGTACTCTTGAAGCACTGATTGGCTCTCCTTGATGTGTTAGCCTGGGAACAACTTGAACCTCGATACCTTGAGCAGGAAGAACTTCCTGCATAACCAAGTTATAAGTTGCTGTTACCTTGCAGTATGGTTCTTGACCAACAAATCTTTTTTTAATTCCCAGCGCCGGAGCTAGTAAACGCGAAAATAACTCTAGGTCCAACCTGGCATGGGTTTCAACAGCATCCTGAAATTCTTTGATAAAATAGGATGGGAAGGTTGCATCCGATATGATATAGTCCTTTCCCATATGAACGGCCACATTGCTGAGATGTTTAACTCCCTCTTTCACAAGCCTATATCGAACTTCAGTTGGAAAGCTTGACTTGTCCTCCTGCAAAACAAATAAGTGAAGTAGTTCACATTTTGAGGCAGCGTACTCAATAAGATATTGATGGCCCAATGTGAATGGATTGGCATTTATGATTATTGCTCCTGAAAGATCGCCGCTATGAGCTTCTTCATTCTCTTGAAGAAGCTTTTTTAGGTAATTTTTAACTCCCGCAGGTCTATTCTCCAAAAGAACAATCTTTGTTGGAACCTCAGCAATTGGGTAAAAGCCCAAGTCAGAGAATATGATCTTGTTCTCAGGCTTTGTATAAATAAAGAGATGTGTCACTCCCCTTGAGCAAGCTTCACGAGTAAGATGTGTGACCAGTTTTGCTGACAATCCCATGTTTTTATATCCCTCATCAACAGTAATACATTTTAATATTCTGCCGCCAAGAGAACCTGTAGCAACGATTCTTTCTTTGTCTAACAAGGCAACTGTATAGTCAATCTGATAATCCAGAGATAAATTCTGTTTTTCTAAGAATGCCTCAATTTGAATTCTTTCATCTTCAGCCTCAAGGTTAACAATCTTTTCAGTCAAATTGTCGTACCACATCATAGATTCTCCAGTTAGATTAAATATTTTGCTTTAAAATCTACATTTCTGTTAATCTCTCGCTTTTACCCTTAACGCCTGCCTCCTTCCATATTTTTAAGTAAAGACTGAAATACCTCTTCTTTATTTTCTTTGTATAATTTATACTAACGCATATAAAGTAATAGGTACAGATTATAAAAATAAGCGCTAATAAGTTTATTTGAATGAATAAAGTACATTTTGTTCACGGAAAACAACATCTTTGTGGGGGAATTATGCGATTACAAACAAAATTAGCTTTATTAATAGTAACTTTATTATTATCAATCATTCTTATATTTAGCTTTTATATCCACTCCTTAATTACTAAATCCTTAACAAGCCAGATTGGAGATCGCGCATTGTCTATTGCCGAAACTGTGGCGTCGATACCTCAAGTTAAGCAGGCTTTTTCAACAAAAGACCCATCGGAAATCATCCAACCGATTGCTGAAAAAATAAGAAAGCAAACCGGGGCCGAATTTGTTGTTGTTGGTAATACGGAGAAAGTACGCTATTCACACCCTGTTCCGGAGCGAATTGGGGAAAATATGGTAGGCAAAGATAATGACGAAGCATTGAAAGGAAAAAAAGTTATTTCACAGGAGAAAGGGGCCCTTGGTCCGTCGTTGAGAGGAATAGTTCCAATCAAAGATCAAAATGGGAAAGTAATAGGAATTGTAGCGGTGGGCTACTCCCTTCAAGACATTGAAAATATTACAACGGGTAATCGAAAAAAAATCATTCTCATCTCTTTAGGTGTAATCATAGTCGGAATTATTGGTGCACTGCTTATCGCCCGTGGGGTGAAGCGGGCAATTCTGGGGCTTGAACCAAAAGAAATAACACACTTATATCAAGAAAATAAGGCCATTTTGGAATCGATTAAAGAAGGGATTGTGGCCGTAGATTTAAATGGTAAAATTACGATGGTTAACCAGCAAGCCATCAATATGCTTCAATGGCCAAAGGGGAAGATAGTACTTGGTGCAAACATCATCGACCTGTCGCCATACTCCCCGATAATGGGGGTCATCCAAAAAGGGGAAGCGGTTTTTGATCAGGAATTTTGGTTAAATGATGAATTTTTTATTTCGAATTATATGCCAATAAAGAGTGAAAAAGGGATCATCATTGGCTGGGTCTCAAGTTTCCGCAGTAGATCGGAACTTTATCGGTTGACTCAAGAACTTTCACAGGTTAAACAATATTCAGAAGCCTTACGTGCTCAAACCCATGAATTTTCGAACAAACTTTATATGATTTCCGGCCTTCTTCAACTTGAATCCTACCAGGAAGCCATTGATTTTATCACTCGTGAATTTGATATTCATCATAATTTAATGAATTTCATTAAGCAAGAAATTCCCGATGCCATGATTGGCGGTTTACTCATTGGGAAATTTAATCAGGCAAGTGAGTTGAAAATTGATTTTGATATCGATCGGGAAAGCAGCTTTAAAGAGATCCCGGAAACGATAAAACGTGATAGCTTAACAACGATTATTGGAAATCTGATTGATAATGCGATGGAAGCAGTGATGAAACCTGATGCTAAAGGGAAGCATGTAAAAATTTTCTTTTCAGATTATGGAAAAGATCTTTTGATCGAAGTCGAGGACTCAGGCGTAGGGATTTTACCGGAACATCAAGATCGCATCTTTGAAATGGGGTTTTCAACCAAAAAAGAGGAGCATCATGGTGTGGGACTCTATTTAGTTCAAAAGATCATTAAGAATCTAAATGGATATATTTCCTATTCACCTAACCCTGAGGGTGGCTCGATCTTTATAGTTATTATTCCTAAGTCATAATAATGAAGGAGGTTAAAGAGGTGGCATACAATTATTCGAAAGACGAGATATCCGTACTTATTATCGAAGAT
Source organism: Bacillus sp. OTU530 (assembly GCF_038440375.1). NCBI lineage: Bacteria > Bacillati > Bacillota > Bacilli > Caryophanales > Bacillaceae > Bacillus > Bacillus sp. OTU530. The sequence goes on along the minus strand of NZ_JASATP010000083.1, from coordinate 7,870 downwards.
GACACAAGAATTGCCGAAATTAACCGGCGGCTGGTGGAAAAGGTACCTGGCTTTCATGTCATCGGGATTGCAACAGATGAACAGGAGGCGAAAGAACAGATTATCATTCTCCGTCCTCATTTAGTGCTCCTGGATATTTATTTTCCTGATATGAACGGGTTGGATTTTCTGAAAGTGATCCGCCGAGACTTTCAAGAAACGGATGTTATTATGATCACGGCATCTCGGGAAATCAATTCTGTAAAAGAAGCTATTAGGGGTGGCGTTTTTGATTTCATTGTCAAACCTTTAGTCTTTGACCGATTGAAAACTTCCCTCGAGAAGTATCGAGAGTTTCGCAGCAAATTAAGAAAAATGCAAATAGAAAATCAAAATGTTGACCAGTATGAAATTGACGAATTGCTGGATCGAATTGGCCAAAAGGAGCAACTCAATCCGTATCTGCCTAAAGGAATTGATAAAATTACGTTACAAAAAGTAACAGAGGCTTTGAATGAATCAGAAGAAGGTCTAAATGCAGAAAAAATTTCCAATAAAATTGGAATTAGCCGTTCAACTGCCCGCCGCTATTTAGAGTACCTTGTAGCTAAAGAGCAGATAAACGCTGACTTATCTTATGGAGAAGTTGGCCGTCCTGAAAGAATCTATCGCAAAAAATAAAAACAGAACGTAAGAAGGATGGTGATTTTAAAAACTATCCTTCTTATTTTCGTTCAAAAAAAATTCATGAACAAAATGTTCAAAATAGATAAAAATAATCTTTTTATCCCTTATTTCTATAATGTTCACTTTTCAGACTCTTCTTGCTATTTTATATCTAGATCCATATTTTTAAAAAAATAGAAAGGAGAAAGGTAAAAAATTTTTTTAGGCTTCTATTGTAAACGGTTTCAATAAGGTCTTTATCCTGGTTAATTTTGATACTCTTGCCATCTTAGTTTTGCAAAGTAAAATTATTTTCCCATCCATCTTTTCTTACATTAGAGATTTATAGAGATTAGAATCAACCATTTGGAATCAAACAGTTAATGAATGTATTACTTTTAAGGAGGAACATCAATGGCACTAAGAAGAGAAGCATCAGTATTAGTAGAGTCTGAAGTCTCTGCCAAACCAAGTTTTATTAACTACAATATGTATGGGCTGCCTTTATGGGCATGGTTTGCCGGTGCACTGATTCTAGTTTTTGGACAAATGACAAAATCCTTTCCTTTAAGTTTTTCCGGAGATATCCTTGTTTTATTTGTAGTCGGCTTTTTCTTTGGAAAAGTTGGCGACACGCTCCCAATCTGGAAGGATTACCTTGGCGGCGGTTCCCTGTTAGCATTCTTGGGCGCTTCCTACTTGGTATCCATAGGAGTCATTTCAAATGATGTTGTTACTGGTGTAAAGACTCTATTCGATGATATGGGTATGCTTGACTTCTTTATTGCAGTTATTATCACAAGTTCCATTCTTTCTATTAATAGAAAGTTTTTAGCCAAGACAATCGGAGGATTTATTCCAATGGTTCTCGTTAGTACCGCTGTTGCCTTTGTCATGGCAATTATTGGCGGATTAATTGTTGGTGTCAATTATAAAGATGTAATCATGAACTATGCCTTGCCAATTATGGGTGGTGGAAATGGTGCTGGTGCCATTCCAATGAGCCAAATTTGGGGACAAGTTACTCATAAAGATCCTAAAATCTGGTACTCTTCTGCCATTACAATTTTAACGATCGCAAACATTTTCGCAATTATGGTTGGTGCTCTATTAAATGGTCTTGGAAAGAAAATGCCCAAATATACAGGAAATGGCGAATTAATTAAAGGGCAGGTTACTGAGGAAAAGAAGGAAGCTAAAGTAAAAAATACTACTACAATGGAAGATGCTGCTTTTGGTTTATTTGTTGCAATGGCTTTCTTCGGATTGGCAAATTTTATTGGCGTTGGCTTACTTCCAAAAATCGGTCCATTCTCGATTCACCCTTATGCCTATATGGTTGTTCTATTAATCATAGCTAATGCACTTGATCTTATTCCACAACGTGCAAAAGACGGGTTAAAAAGCGTGAATGAATTTATGATGAAAAAACTGTTATTCGTCTTTTTAGCAGGTGTTGGTATTACTTATACTGATTTCAGTGCACTAGTCCATGCCTTATCAATTCAAACTGCCGTTATCTGTTTATTTACAGTTTTTGGTGCTGTAATTGGATGTTGGTTCTTTGCGAAGTTGGTTGGATTCTTTGAAATTGAAGCAGCAATCGCTGGTGGACTATGTCACGTTAACCGTGGAGGATCGGGTGATCTTGAAATATTAGGTGCATCTAATAGAATGATCTTAATGTCCTATGCTCAGTTAGCTACCCGTCTGGGTGGAGCTATCATCCTTGTACTTGCAAGCCTTTTCTTTGGCCTGTGGGCGCATTAAAAAGATAAAAACAAACAAGGCTGAGAGGTTTCATCTTTTACAGCCTTGTTTTCATTAACAAAGATTTTCGAACATAAAAAGAGAAGACATCATGAATGAACGGAAGATAAAAGAGCGGGCTTTGCTACTTCACAAAAAGATTGCTGGTAAAATTGGGATCGTTAGTAAAGTTGAGGTTAACAATGAGGATGATCTAAGTTTAGCCTACACGCCTGATGTGGCAGAACCATGTAAAGTTATTGCTCAAGACGCTATTAAAAATGCTGACGTTTTTATCGGCGTTTCAGGGTCAAAAGAATTGACTGGTGAAATGGTAAGAACTATGAATAGAAATTCAATTGTATTTGCCTTGGCCAATCCAGTAGAAATTTATCCTAAGGAGGCATTGGAGGCTAGTGCTGCAGTTGTAGGAGCAGGACGGTCTGATTATCCAAACCAGGTCAATAATGTACCTGCTTTTCCAGGAATCTTTCGAGGAGCCCTTGACGTAAGAGCAACAGACATAATAGAGGAAGTGAAGTTGGCTGCTGCTTACGCTATTTCAAGTCTGGTATCAGATAAAGAACTCCATCCAAATTATATTATTCCTAATGCCTTGGATTCACGTGTAGGAGACCGAGTTGCAGCAGCTGTTCCAAAGCAGCAATCGAATCAGGGGTAGCTAGAAAAAAACGAATGCAAGAAAAACTGGAAATAATCGTTTAATTGCTTAAAAAAGTATACAGGCAGAGAACGGAGGATGTTTTATGTGGGTGATCACTGTCTTTATCAACAAAGATGATATAAAAATGTATGAATTTGAAACAGAAAAAGAAGCAAGAGAAGCGTATAGGCATATTCAAGGTTATAAGCTTCTTACCGAGATGGTAACCCTTGAACCGTCCCCCGCTTTAGTAACTATTTAATTTTATTTTAAAGATCTAAAAGATTCAGGATGGAGTTGGTATGATATGGGAACACAATTACTTCAAAGAACACAAAGGATTGTTCGTTATCAGCAACGTAACGGTAAAATATATTACGGGATTGTTGAAGATGACGAAATTTTACAATTAACCAGTAGCTTTAGTGAAGTTATAAACAATGAATTAAATTTTGATGGTGTAAGATTTGGATATAATGATGTGGAAATCCTAGAGCCTGTAAAGCCATCAAAAGTGATTAATTTTGGCTGGACCTATGCTGGACACGCTAAAGAGACAGGGGGAAAAGCCAATCTCAAAGAACCTTTTTTGTTTTTAAAGCCGGGAACTGCCTTGATTCCTGATAAGGGGGAAATTATTCTTCCCTCAAGTAAATTAACCAACCAGGTCGAAATGGAAGGGGAAGTTGCTCTCGTTATTGGAAAAAGAGGCAAAAATATTAAAGAAGAAGATGCAATGGATTATGTTTATGGCTGTACGATTTTTAACGATGTGACAGCAAGAGACCTAACTAAAAAAGATCCTCAGTTTACTCGCGGAAAAGGTTTTGACACTTTTGGACCGCTGGGGCCGTGTATTGTAACGGGGATCGATCCAAGTAATTTACGAATCGTTACGACTTTAAATGGGAAGGTCGTGCAAGACGGCAATACTAACCAGATGTCATTATCTATTCCTTTCCTTATTAGTTGGGTTTCACAGATTATGACACTAGAGCCCGGTGATGTTTTGGCTACTGGTTCGCCTGCTGGCAGTTGCCCGATGAAGTCGGGGGATGTTGTTACTGTGGAAGTAGAGGAGATTGGAAAGTTATGTAATTATGTAAGATAGTAGACGGTAATATTAATTTGCCCATACGTTTAAATACCTTATACAGTAGACTCATAAAAAGTCTGGCTATAGGGTCATTGCCATCAACTTAAGTTCAGTTTACCCGATGTACTATGGGGGTCTAAGTAGTAAAAAGCCTCTGAAAAATGTATTTCAGAGGCTTTTCTATGTGTCTCACAATAAAGCTTCATATTCTTTTACTTTACGATAAAAAGAAAAAGATGATAAATATCTTCCCGTTCTGTTTCACGGTTCGGAGACGATCAGAATTATCACAAGGAATCGGCAACAATGTTAGAAACCTTCCTTTTGACAATACAAGGGACACCCTATATTTATCAGGGACAAGAAATTGGAATGACAAACGTGAAGTTCGATTCTATCGATGACTACCGAGATGTTGAAAGCCTGAACCTATATCGTGAACATATGGAACGTAATGGGGACGTAAAACCGGCTTGGGACTATATTTATGCGAAAGGCCGGGATAATTCGCGTACCCCCTATGCAATGGGATGATAGCGAAAATGCTGGATTCACAACAGGTACGCCTTGGTTAAAAGTGAATCCAAATTATAAAGAAATCAGTGTAAAGAAATCACTAGAGGATTCACATTCTATTTTCTATTATTATCAAAAGCTTATCAAACTGCGTAAAGAGCAAGAGGTTATTGTATACGGTGATTATAATCTCATTTTAGAAGATCATGACCAAATTTATGCCTATACTCGTGTATTAGACAATGAAACATTGCTTGTTATTACAGATTTCTCTAGTGAAACTCCAGAGTTTCAATTGCCTAGTCATATTCAATATGATTCGAAACATTTATTAATTAGCAACTATGAAGTAAACGAAAACGAAGATAATATTTCTTCCATCTCTTTAAAACCTTATGAAGCAAGAGTATATCTTCTAAAATGAATTATACAAAGACTCCGTTATTGAAGAACGGGGTCTTTATTTATTGTCTTTGCATCAGAACTCTATTTAGTTAGATAAAGCCCCCGGCTAAAGGCTATGCTGTCTTCTGCTTAGATCCATATAATACTAACAAATTTACGAATTATGATGTGTTACCAATTCTTTTAATGCTTGCATCATTAGTGGATAAATCAGATTCTTTTCCATCATAAAGAAGCGAAGCCATCGGATTACCGTAGAAACCATAAAATGCTGAGAGTAATCCTCACTTGCTTGCAGCATTTCATAAAAAGTAACCGGTACAAGCAAGGCAAACGGTGTATTATCAATGAGGATTCCAATTTTCCCTTCCAATAAATAAGCCGCCACTTTGTCTGGGCGTTCGGTATTGTTCACTTGGGGAAAAACAGAAAAGGGGTTGTCCTCAATCAGTTCTTCGATATACCCGCTTTCTAATATAGCATCGATGTCGATCCGGCTAAGCCTCTCCTGTACCTCTACTACAAGAGATGGCTCCACAATTCCGTCCAGATAGGCAATAACAATATTTGTATTGGATAGCCGCCCCACCTTCATGGCTTCCATTTTAAGCTGAGGGGTTTTTAATCTTCTCCGAAGCAGGCTGGTGTTGGTTCTCAAGTTTTCTGTAAAACCTTCCCTAGGACCGCGAATCACCGCTTCAGTCGCTGGCTCTTCGACAGATCTCATCTCCCATCCTTTGGCGCTAATAAATAGAGCTTGATTGACTTCATCCAATAATAAAACGGTGTCTCCGTCCAAAATATGATCTACGACTTCCTGAATCGTCTGCCCTATACTGACTTGCGAAGCATAAATAACTTGCTCTTGTAGAAAGATCTCCATATCTGTCAATGGAATGTCCGCGGAAAAAGATGTCGCTTTTCCAAAACTAAGTAAGGGCTTCAGCACATCAGAATCAATCACTTGTGCATCTACCATGCCATCTAAAAAATAAGTCCTCCTTTTTGTATCCCACCCAACTGAAATTCACGGAACACAACATCAGAAGCTCGATCAAAAATCATTTTCAATTGTTTTACATCGCCATGAAATTGGCCTATTAGTTGATCACATTTTGCATTATCTCGCTGGGAAAATAACGGAGGCTCATGATTTTGATTCGGTTGTAGGTCCTTCTTTTTTAACCATCTCCATAGTCCCATTCCCACATCTCCTTCTATTTCCAAACATTTTTTTCTTATTTTGACCAGACATAAAAATAAATTTCAAGGATATACTACAAAAATTTTGTTTATATTAATACATAATTAATAACAAAAAATGGGTTAGGAGGTGGGAAAAACATGGAGAGAATCTCAATCACCCAATTATTTATGCTGACCTTATCTTTTCAGATTGGTTCGTCGGTGATATTCGGATTTGGTTCTGCAGCCGGAAAAGATGCTTGGCTATCTACTCTGATATCTACCGGACTCGGGGGATGCCTCATCTTTATGTACCTCATCTTAATGCGCCTTCATCCGGGATTGACTCTTGTTGAATGGTTTCCTGCCCAGTTTGGCCACTGGATCGGCACTCCTATCGCTTGGTTTTATATGCTTCTGTTTTTATATAGCTCTGGCCGCACATTAGGTGATGTAAAGGATCTCATCCCAACGACCATTTTGCCAGGGACACCTAATTGGATTATACTTGGCGTATTTATGATTCCCGTTGCTTATGCCTTATTTAGTGGGATTGAGGTTCTAGGTCGACTCGCAGAAGTCATTTTGCCTACCATTTTAGTTTTGTTTTTAATTGAGATTATTTTCCTTTTAGGATCGAAGACCATGCAGATTGAGCGATTGCAACCGATTTTGGGAGAAGGATGGGGTCGCGTTTGGGAAGCAGTATGGCCAACCGGCATGCTACAATCACTCGGAGAGCTCCTTGAGTTCGCCATGATTTGGACATTGACTAAACATTCGGAACGCATCATAAAAACGACTCTCTTAGCCACGGTTTGTTATGGAATTCTCCTGTCTACTTTCGATGCAATGGCCATTCTTACCTTTGGTGAAGGAACCTTTTCAACGAGTACATATCCCCTATACAGGCTAATCAAAGTCATCTCCATTGCGGACTTTCTCGAAAACCTAGATGCATTAGGAATCTTGTATTTTATGGGGACCACTTTTTTTAAGTTGACATTGCAAATGTATGGAGCTATTCGGGGAATACAGCAATTGTTGTACCTCCGTGAAAGCAGGATACTTGTTTTGCCTATAACTGCTATTGTCTTCTTTTTAGCACTGAACATGTCTAGAAATATATCAGAACATATGTTTTCGGGTTTCGAAAGCCTTAGATACCTTTCGCTAGTGCCTCTTGTTTTAATTCCCAGTCTACTCTTTGTCGTGGTATGCATCCGTAAGGGAATATACGGCAAACAAATGAAAAAAAGTGGATTATAGTATGAATAGGAGCTGATGCTGAAAATGGATCAATTTCTTTGGCCATGGCAATCCAAAGTAATCATTCATTATCCTTGGGCCTTGTATATATTTTTCTTTTTTTTGTCTATTGTTTTATCCATTGTTACGTGGGTAAGAAGAAAAGTAAGGTAGAGTAGGCAGATGTATTTCACTTACATTTAAAATTAAAGTGTACTGGTTATAAACGTACAACGTTTCCATAGTTTTTTAACTGCATAATTGTAGCAATCTGCTTCGCCAACTTAATAAAAAGTCTCGATAACTCTATTGGGACTTTTTTATTTTTGATGTCGAAAATTAACAATTTTTCGCCTTTATAT